>CAXTXZ010000619.1:0-2651 GCA_964248015.1 uncultured Rhodopila sp.
CGGACATGAACAGCGGCCACAACATCGTCGGCACCGTGTTCGTGCAGTGCCGCTCCATGCACCGCGCCGCCGGGCCGGAAGCCTTCCGCCCGGTCGGCGAGACCGAGTTCGTCAACGGCGTCGCGGCGATGAGCGCATCGGGGGGATATGGTCCCGCGAAGGTTTGCGCCGGCATCGTCGGGCATGTCGATCTGCGAAACGGCGAGGCGTCGCGCGACGTGCTGGAAGCGCATATTCGCGCCGGCGGCGGGCGGTTCCGCGGCATCCGCCACATCACGGCATATGATCCTGACCCGAGCCTGATGAACCCGGCCTATGCGCCGCCGCCACGGCTGATGTACGACGAGACATTCCGCAAAGGGTTTGCCTGCCTTGCGCCGTTGAACCTGTCGTTCGATGCTTGGCTGTACCATCCCCAGATCGGCGACGTGATGGCCCTGGCGCAGGCGTTCCCTGGCACGCTGATCTGCCTGAACCATGTCGGCGGCCCGCTGGCGATCGGCGCCTATGCCGGGCGGCGGGAGGAAGTGTTCGCCACGTGGTCTGCCTCGATCCGCGCGCTGGCACGGTGCCCGAACGTGGTGGTTAAGCTCGGCGGCCTGGCGATGCGGATCAACGGGTGGGATTTCCACACCGAGGAAGAGCCGCCGACATCGGAGGCGCTTGCCACCGCCTGGAAGCCCTATGTCGAGACCTGCATCGAGGCGTTCGGTCCGTCGCGCTGCATGTTCGAGAGCAACTTCCCGGTGGACAAGGGTTCCTATGGCTACGCGGCGTTCTGGAACGCCTGCAAGATCCTGGCGAAGGGCGCCAGCGCATCGGAAAAGGCCGACCTGTTCAGCGGCGCCGCCACGCGCTTCTATCGCCTTGACCTCTGACGGAGCGACATCATGCGGCAACTGAAAATCGGCGACGTGACGATCACCAGCATTATCGAGCGCGACGGGCCGTGGCGCACCCCCGCCGCCATGTTCCCGGCCTATGACGAGGCGCTGGCGACGAAACACCTTGCCACGCTGGACCCCGAGATCATCGATCCGGCGACCGGCATGATGGTCATCACCTACCAGACCTTCGTGGTGCGGACGCCGCGCCACACGATCCTGGTGGACACCTGCACCGGCGAGGACAAGGGCTACCCCGCGCCAATGGATTTCCCGAAGCAGCGCTACCTCGATGAATTTGTCGCCGCCGGCCTGTCGTTCGACAAAATCGACTATGTCTTCTGCACGCATCTGCACATCGACCATTGCGGCTGGAACACCGTGCTGCGCGACGGACGCTGGGTGCCGACGTTCCCGAACGCGAAATACGTCTTCCACAAGCGCGAATACGCGGCGTGGGAGCAGGCGACGCGGGAAAACAAGCAGCCGCCCGGCGATGTCTGGCGCTTCAACTGCGAGCCGGTCGTCGCGGCTGGCCAAGCGCTGCTGGTGGACGACGGCTACATGCTGGATGACACGGTGTGGCTGACGCCGACGCCCGGCCACTCGCCCTGCCATTGCTGCGTCAACATCAAGTCGGGTGGCCAGCGGGCGGTGGTAACGGGCGACCTGATGCACCATGCGTTGCAGGCGCGGATGCCGGAGTGGTCAACGATCTTCGACTGGGACGCGGCGGAGGGGATCGCCTCGCGCCGCAAGTTCCTGGGCGAGATCGCGGGAACGGGGACGTTGATCCTGCCGATCCACTTCCCCAGCCCGACGGTCGGCCTGGTGGAACCGTACGAAGACGCGTTCGACTATAAGTTCGTGCGGTGAGGGCAGCGCGGCGAAGGCTGTCAACACGATAAGCGACAAAGGAGCGGAAGCAGTCTGTCCAGGTGAGCATTACGCCGTGTGGGCCACGGCATGGCGATCCGCTTTAAGTAAGTTCGCGCTTGTCGCTTTGCGGCTAGTGAAGCGATGCCTGGTTAGGCTCTTGAAATGCTGTTTATCATCGCATAAGCCGCAGGGGCGGTGGTCGGCAATAGGGGATACGTTTGCTGGGTTCGCTCCACCAGCATCGTGCGGATTAAGGCGGCAGCCCGAAAGACTGACCAACATGCGCGACGAGTTGGTGTGGCCGCTAGGCGCCAGATCAATGAACACCAGCGGCTGTTGACCGGGCTATCGGTCAACAGCAAGGGTTGCCGGCACGAGTTCCCGCTTCGGCAGCATCCGGCGCATCACCCCATCCTGCTTGATTAGCGCATGATAGAGTGCTCCCGCGACATGCAAGCTAATCAGTGCCAGGAGGGTCAGCGCCAGGGCGCCATGAACGCTGCCCACTGACTCGGCGAGACCTTTGTCCTTTGTGACAAGAGCGGGCAACGGGATCAGGCCCAGCAGGAAAACGGCGCCACCGTAAGCAGACGCGGCGGTCCAGCCGAGCAGCGGCAACACGATCAGGATCGCGTAGAGCAAGCCATGCGTGAGGCGCGAGACCAGGCGCAACCCGAACGACAGCGTGACGGAAGGTGGAGGAACCTTGTGGGTCAGCCGCCACGCCAGCCGCAGCAACACAACGAGCAGGATCGTGGACCCGATTGAGAAATGCCACGAAGCGTCCAGCATTGACTTGGGCAGGATGTAGGGCAAGACGAACTCCGTGGAGTACTGCGCGACAAGCAGCGCGACGACCAGCCAGTGGAACGACTTCGCTATCGGATC
>CAXTXZ010000620.1:0-2648 GCA_964248015.1 uncultured Rhodopila sp.
GTTTACGGCCAGCAGGAAAGTGTTCTAGCCAGCAATCAACGGAGTTCTCATGGCCGACGAAAACGATGTGGACCGGGTCTGGAACCTGATGGACAAAATCAGCTTGTGCATGCTCAGCACTCACGACGGCGACGACATCCGCGCCCGCCCCATGGCCGCGCACATCGCCCGCGACGAGAACGCGATCTACTTTCTAGCCGATGCCGACAGCGCCAAGGACGAGGATGTCGCGCGCGATCCGCATGTCGGCCTCGCCTTCGCGGATGCCGGAGGCCAGAAATTTGTCTCGGTTTCCGGTAGCGCCGAAGTGTCGAACGACAGGGCGAAGATCAAGGGCCTCTGGTCAACATGGGCCAAGGCATGGTGGAACGGCCCTGAGGACCCAAGGATACGGCTGCTCAAGGTGACGCCCAAGGATGCGCAATACTGGGACAATCCCGGCACCGTCATGAGCTACGTCAAGATGCTCGCCGCCACTGTCTCAAGCGCCCGGCCGGCCGTTGGGGATAACGCGAAAGTAGATCTCTAACCAGAGCGGCCCGCATCCCGCCCGCCACGCAAGGGCGGAACCAGCCTAAGGGATTGCGCAAGGCGCCGTGAGCGGGCGAGCACTGAAGGCTCGCCGGATAAGATCGTTGACAGCCCCCGCCTGCAACGGTTTGCTTCGGTGCTGTCCAAGGAAGGCAACATGTCCCAACGTGCCCGCCAAGCCCTGCTCCTGGCCGCCGCGCTTGTCGGAACCATGTCGCTCGCCACCCTCGGCGCCTCTGCGGAGCAGCCGTGGAAAATCCTGCCGCCGATGCCGCGCCTGCCGGCGACAACCGTATCGGGGCTGGTTCACGTCAACGACATCGCCATGTGGCGGGCCGAGTTCGGCCCACGGAACGGCAAGCCCGTCATCATGGTCCATGGCGGGCTGTCGAACGCTGACTACTTCGGCGCTGTCATCCCTTTCCTGGTGAGGGAAGGCTTCCACGTCATCGTGGTGGACAGCCGAGGGCACGGCCGCAGCACCCGCTCAGCGCAACCCTTCAGCTACGAGCTGATGGCGTCCGACGTGGTGGCCATGCTGGACGCGCTGCGCATCCCGAAAGCCGACTTGGTTGGCTGGAGCGACGGCGGCATCATCGGCATCGTCATGGCCATCCACAACCCGGAGCACCTGAACCGGGTGTTCGCCTTTGGCGCGAACACCGTCCCGGAAGGCCTGATCCCCGACTTCGACAACGAAGGCGTGTTCGCGGCCTTCGAGAAACGCGCTGGCGACGAGTATCGTCAGATGTCTCCAACACCTGGCCAATACGATGATTTCAAGCAGCAGATCAGCCGGATGTGGGCGACCCAGCCGCACATCACGGACGCGCAGCTCAAGGCGATCCACACGCCAATCGTCATTGCCGACGGCCGCTACGACGAAGGCATCAAGCAGAGCCACGACCGCTACATGGCCAGCACGATCCCGGACGCGCGGCTGGTGATCCTGCCAGGCGTGTCGCATTTCGCCATGCTGCAGAACCCGCCTTTGTTCGCCCGCGCCGTGCTGGATGCGCTGACTGCCCCTTGGGACGACTGAGCGCGCATCACACGCACTGTGTCAGCGACAGAACGCAGGGCAACGGGCGCCTGATCCAGCCTCCGCTCCGCGAAAGCCAGCAGCGCCAGCCAGTTGCATGATGTGATCAGGCCAACCGGCCGACACCGCCCGACCCACCTTGCGCCATACGCGCCATGCATGGTTGCATTGCGTCCAGCACTGGAATCGGAGCGCGTTTGGCCTACGCCCTGCAACAACTCATCAACGGCGTCACGCTTGGCATGATCTACGGCCTGATCGCCGTGGGCTACACCATGGTCTACGGCATCATCGGCATGATCAACTTCGCTCATGGCGACGTCTTCATGGTCGGCTCGTTTCTTTCCCTGATCGCCCTGCTCGGCCTCTCGATCCTGGGCATCACCTCCGTCCCCCTGGCGCTCGCCGTCACCCTGCTCTTCGCCGCCGGCATCGCCGCCCTCTACGGCTGGACCGTCGAGCGGGTCGCCTACCGTCCCCTCCGAGGCTCCTTCCGCCTCGCCCCGCTGATCAGCGCCATTGGCATGTCCATCACCTTGCAAAACTTCGTCCAGGTCAGCCAGGGCGCGCGGGTCAAGCCCATCGGCGCCGTCATCCCCGGCGGCATCCAGTTGATGGACCAGGACAACTTCACCGTCATGCTGTCCTGGATGCAAATCGCCATCATCGTCATCACCCTGGCCATCCTCGGCGTCTTCACCTGGCTGGTCACCAGGACCCCCTTGGGCCGCAGCATGCGCGCCTGCGAGCAAGACCTGAAAATGGCCAGCCTGCTCGGCATCGACACCGACCGCACCATCAGCCTGACTTTCGTCATCGGTGCTGCCCTCGCCGCCGTCGCCGGCTTCATGTTCCTGCTGTACTATGGCGTCATCGACTTCTACATCGGCTTCATCGCCGGCGTGAAAGCCTTCACCGCGGCCGTCCTCGGCGGCATCGGCAGCTTGCCCGGCGCCGTGCTTGGCGGCCTGCTGATCGGCCTGATCGAGGTCTTCTGGTCCGCCTATTTCAGCGTCGCCTACAAGGACGTCGCCGCCTTCGCCATCCTGATCATCGCGCTGATCTTCCTGCCCAC
>CAXTXZ010000621.1:0-2648 GCA_964248015.1 uncultured Rhodopila sp.
TCGACGTCCGCGCCGTGCCGCAATCCCGCAAGCCCGGCTTCTCCAAGCGCCAACTCGCCGCCGCCCTTGACGCGGCCGGCATCGCCTACGTCCACCTGCAAGCGCTCGGCACGCCCAAGCCGGGCCGCGACGCCGTGCGCGCCGGCCACCCCGAGCGCATGGAGGCCATCTTCCGCGCGCGCATGGCCTGCGACCGGGCGCAGGCCGACTTGGCCCAGGCCAAGGCATTGGCGCGGCAACGCACAGCCTGCCTGCTGTGCTTCGAGCGCGACCACATGACCTGCCACCGCCGCCTGGTGGCCGAGATGATCAGCTCCGAAACCGGTCAGGCGGTGGTGCACCTGGCGTCGCCGTAAGAGCGGTTCTCAGGCCGGCATCAACGCCAGCCGGTTGTCTCGCCCCTTTGTGGCGGGAACCAATGGATCGAGATCAGGAAGGCCGCGCCCGGCGCGCAACGGCGCCTCATCTCATGGCCGGCTCGCGCAGCCGTTGCCCTCAACGTTCGCCCGTGGGCGCGGCTCGCGGGAGATCGCGCCTCATGAGGGCGAATGGCTTGCCGCCGTGCCTTACGGTTTCAACCGTTCGCCAGCCTGCGCGAGCATAGATGCGTTCGGCCTTGTTCGTGTAAAGCCAAAGCGTCGCGACCGAGGCGCTGCGTGCTTCCCGTTCGACCACGGAAATCAGGCAGCCTGCGTAACCTCGCCCTCGCGCGTGAGGTTCGACAAACACGCCTGCCAGCCATGGCGTGAGGTCAGGGCGCTCATCCAAATCATGCGCGACCAGGCTGGCAGTCCCGACAGGTTCGTCATTGGCAAGCATGACAAACGTCCGGGGCATCAGGCAGGTTGTCACCGATGACTCTCTGACGGCATCCAGCAGCGTCTCGAACGGCTTGCCGCTGTCTTGCCAGAACGCTTCCCACAACCAGTGCGCGACCACCGGCACAAGATCGGGGCGATCCGAAGTGGACACGATCGAGGTTCCCATCGGAATGCTCATAGCCTTTCAATACAAGCCATCTACCCCTTCACTTCGGCAGCACCCGCTCGTTGATCGCCGGCATCGCCTTGTTCACGGCCGCCAGGAACGCGTTGATGTTCTGGCCGTGCGCGTCGGCGTATGGCACGTTGTCGATCAGGATCGATTCGACCTGCACCGTGTCCACCGCCTTGCCGCTGGTGAACATGCCCGCCGCCTGCAAGCCTTCAGGATAGGTCCGACTGGGGATTTCGCTGCGCGCGTACACCGGCCGCCCCTTCGCGTCCCTCAGTTGGAACAGCGCCGGATCGCGCATGTAGGTCAGGCGCAGGTTGCCGCCGGACGTCTTCGCCACCTCGTTGGCGTCCATCATCACCGGGCTTTTCAGCCCCGCCACGAACAGCATGCACTGCGCCTCCTGCCCGTCCGAGACTTTCCCCAACGCCCGGTTCCCGCCCAAGGGCAGTGTCGCCACGTCCTTGTACTTGGGGTTGGCCCGCACGATCGCGTCCCACATGACGGCCGAGCCGGACCCAGGGGCGCCGACAAGCACGGTGTTGCCGCGCTTCAGGTCCGAAACTTCCGAGATGGTTTTGTTGCAGATCAAATGCCCATACTCGGGATACATGTCGCGTGCCCGTTCGACGTTGAGCGCAGCGTCCGGATGCTGCTGCATGTAAACGAAATACGCGTCGGACTGCACGATCGCCGCCTCGCAGTCCCCCTTGTCCACCCTGGCCAGGTTGTCCATGGAGCCTGCCGTGTTCACCAGTTCAAGGTGTTGCGGTAGCTGTCGCTTGATGGCGATGCCGGTGAAGTCATAGTTGCCGCCCGATACGCCCGTGCAATACCGCACCGGGTTGCCGGGAACCTCGGCCAGGGCGGATTGTGTGAAGAGCGCCGCGCCGCACGGCAACAGGGCGCAGGCCGCTGCCCGCGTTTTTCTCGCCAGTGTCTTAAGCATTGAAGTGATCCTCTCTTTATGACTTGTTATCTCCGCACGCGCCTCGGTGATCAGCCGAAGATCATAAACCCTGCCTCTGGCGTGAGCGCCGGAAGCGGAAAGGCCGGCTCAATGCTGGTGCCCAGGCAAACGTGAACCTGCCAGATGTAGGTGAGCATCAAGGCTACAGCATGGCCGACCACCCCGGGAAGTTGGCTCACATTGACCCCACAATTAGGAAATCATTCTTGACGCGAAAACGCGACAAGCGGTAGAACGCCGCCATGAGTGACACCGCCAAACCGCCCATCGCCCCCACCCCAACCGACGTGTTGATAGACTTCATCGTCTCGTTCCTCGCGCCGATGTTCCTGATGGCCAGCAACGGGGACATCCAACTCGCCCGCACCGCGGCGATCCAGACCATGAGCGCCTATCGCGTCCAGCATCAGGCGGACCTCCTTGACGTCGCGCAGGTCGTCGCTTTCGGTTTCGCCGTCCTGGGTTCGCTCAGCCTGTCGATGGCCGACGACATCTCCCTGTCCATGGTGCTGCGCCTGCGCGGCAACGCCGTCGCCTGCAACCGCTCCGCGGAGCGAAACCGCCGGTCGTTGCAGGCAAGCTATGGAGCGGAGCCCGTAGCCACCGCCCAACCGATGCATGTCACCCAGGCATCGGCTTCACGGCAGCCCCAGCCTGCCCAGCCCGTCCCCGCCGCGTCGCCGAT
>CAXTXZ010000622.1:0-355 GCA_964248015.1 uncultured Rhodopila sp.
GGTGGATGGGTTCTCAGTGTCGCCCCTGGATGGGTTCCTGATGTCGTTTGACAACGCCGCCGGCGTGACTCTGCGGGCCGCCAGCGCGCATCTTGCCAGATTAGCCGACAGCCCCCTGCTGGCGCCGGAGAAGCAAGGCCGTCATCGCTACTTCCGCCTTTGAGCCGACAAAAGCGATAATGCGAAAGCATGTTGGGGTCATGTGTTTCATATCAGGCGGCACTTGAAGCCATGAAGCCGAGCAAGCGTCCTTATGCCTGAACCGGGGCATTCGCCGTATTTTCGTTTCGCCCCAAGCCCCAACGGCCGACTGCACCTGGGGCATGCTTGTTCCGCCTTACTGAACGCGCCCCTG
>CAXTXZ010000622.1:365-1776 GCA_964248015.1 uncultured Rhodopila sp.
GGCGGTCGGTTCTTGGTGCGGCTGGAAGATATCGACACCGTGCGCTGCACCCCAGCCTTGTCGCAGCATTGCCTCGATGACCTTGCCTGGCTGGGACTTCGCTGGGAGGAGCCGGTGCGGCGGCAATCGCAGCATTTCGCAGCTTACGCGCAGGCGCTTTTGCCGCTGAAGGCGCAACGGCTGGTCTATCCTTGCTTTTGCACGCGGCGGGAAGTGGAAGCCCATGCCCGTTCGAGCGATCCCAACGGAGCGCCGCTTTATTCGAGCTTTTGCGCCACGATGCCCACCGAGGAAGCGGTTGCGCGGATCAACCGTGGTGAGCCGCATGGCTGGCGGCTTTCCATGGAGCGGGCGCTCGGCGCGACCTCGCGCCCGTTGCTCTACGGGAGGTTCGATCCGGACACATGGCAAATCCGGCGGATCGACGCGGATCCTGGCCGTTGGGGAGACGCGATCCTGGCACGAAAGGACGTTCCCACGAGCTATCATCTCTCGGTCGTCGTCGATGACGCGATAGAAGGCGTCAGCCATGTCGTGCGCGGGGCCGATCTGGAGGCCGCCACCGATCTTCATGTTCTGTTGCAGATCCTGCTGGCATTGCCGACGCCGCTTTATCATCATCACCCTTTGCTAAAGGATGCGGGCGGTCTGAAACTCGCCAAAAGCCGAGGCAGCGAGACACTGACCTGCCTGCGGATGCGAGGCGTCACGCCACAGGACATTCGGCGGATGTTGGCGTTTCCCAGCTAAATGGCTTCATGCCGCGTGCCTTCCTTCCATTGGTTGACCGTCTGGCGCCAGCCGCTTCCGCCGCCTAGCCTTGCGACTTGCCCAGCACGCTCACCAGATAAACCGCAGGCGTACGAAGCGCTTCCTGCCCGTCTCGGCCCAAAGCGCGAAAGTCCATCGGCTTCATGCGTCATCAGGTGGCAGAACTCGTCAGCCCTGTCAGGTACAACGTTGGAATAATAATCAGGCCAAAAAGTACCCACTGCCCTTTAGGACGATACATGCAAGACAGCCTTGCCGCTAAAGCTGCGGTCAAGCAGCTGACGGGCAATGCCAGCAATCTCGGTCCACGGCGCTTCTATCTCCACTCTCGGCTGCAACAGCCGGTTGTTGGTCATGTCAGCCAACAAGGCCAATCCCGTCGCGGCGGACTCCGACTTGGCCATCTCGTCGAACAGCACCATGCCGTAGAGAGTTCCGCCGGACGGACGAAAGAAGGCGGCACTGTCGAAGGTGACAGAAGAGGCTTCGGATACTCCGAACGTGACACAGGTGCCACCCGGCTGGAGCATCGTCAGCGCGGCGCCGAGAGCGGAACCTCCCACGGAGTCCAGGATCAGGTGGAACGGCCCAAAAAGCCTTGCCGCCTCAAGCGTTGGCCCGACGACGACGTCCCCCGTGC
>CAXTXZ010000622.1:1786-2647 GCA_964248015.1 uncultured Rhodopila sp.
GGCGAGCTGGACGGCGAAATGACCGACGCCGCCGCTTGCCCCGTCGATCAGAACCTTTCGGCCGAGCAGAAGCCCACCTTTGCGCAGGGCGTGCAGCGCAGTGAGCCCAGCCACGGGCAGAGTGGCGGCTTGCGCGTCAGTCACGCCGTCCGGCAATGCGGCAAGTAAATTGATTGGCGCGCGTACTTGTTCGGCCCATGCGCCAGATGGCAACACGCCAACGACGCGAGTTCCGGCTTGCGGACCGACGCCCTGATGGGCCGCCTCCTCGACGATGCCGGCGAAGTCCCAGCCTGGGCGGTCGCCAGTTGCCATGGTCGTCATGGCGCGCTTCACCTCGCCGCGGTTCAGGGAGATGGCGGTCACCCGGATTGTTGCCTCCCCCGGCGCGGCGGGCGCCAGCTTGGCCGGCCGGACAGCCAGCCGGTCAGGGTCCGTTGTGTCCACCACGATGGCGCGGATGTCGTTGGGAATGGTCATTGCATTGATGTCCCGTCATTTGAAAGCATGGGGCGAACCGAAGATCAGGTCAGGCGAGCCTGACGTGAGCGTTGTCACCGATCAGGTCCTCGATGCGGACAGGCAGATGGCGAACCCGCCGGCCGATCGCGTGATGGATCGCGTTGGTGATGGCCGCCTGCACGCCAGCGGTTCCCAGCATGCCGACACCCTTGATGCCGCCGGGCAGATGCGGGTCATCCTCCTCGACCATGGCGATATCGAACTCGGGCATGTCGGCATGCACCGGGATCAGGTAGTTGGCCAGGTTGTCGCCGAGGATGCGGCCGGAGGCGCGGTCGGTGAGTGTCCGCTCGTGCAGGGCCATGCCAATGCCGCCGATCAGGCCGCCGACATACTGGC
>CAXTXZ010000623.1:0-2629 GCA_964248015.1 uncultured Rhodopila sp.
GGAAGTTCCTGGTGCTGGATGAGCCGACCTCGGTGCTGACGCCGCAGGAAGCGACCGAGATGTTGGGCCTGGTGCGCGGCTTGGCGCACTCCGGCGCGCTGACGATCGTGATCATCACGCACAAGCTGAAGGAAGTCGCCGCTTTCGTCGATGAGGTGACGGTGCTGCGGCGGGGCCGCCTGGCCGGGACCGGGTCGGTGCGGGACCTGGGGCCGGCCGATCTGACGGCGATGATGATCGGCGAGCCGCACGCGCCGAAGAACCCCGAGCGCAAGGGGATGCCCTCGGATGAGACGCGGCTGGCGGTGACGGCGCTGCGCACGGCCGAGGATGGCGGCCGGAAGGGGCTTTCGATCGATCGGCTGACGGTGCGCGCGCATGAAATCGTTGGCATCGCCGGGGTTTCGGGGAATGGCCAGAAGGATCTGCTGGAGGTGCTTGGCGGGCAGCGCGCGCGCGTGTCCGGCAGCATCCTGGTGGACAACGCGCCGTACGACGCAAGCCGAGCGCTGTCGCAGGCGCATGATGTGAGGGTGCTGCCGGAGGAACCGCTGCGGAACGGCTGCGTGCCGCCGATGACGGTGGTCGATAACCTGAACCTGCGCGGGTTCGATGTGGGCGCGAGCGGGTCTCGGCGCGGCTGGCTGGACCGGGCGGGCATGGCGGCGCGGGCGCGGGACATGATCGCGGCTTATGGCATCCGCACGCCGTCGCCCGAGGCGCCGATCGGCGTGCTGTCAGGCGGCAACGTGCAGCGCTGCGTGCTGGCGCGGGAACTGGATGGCGACGTGCGGCTGCTGATCGTCGCCAACCCCTGCTTCGGGCTGGATGTGAAGGCGGTGGCGGAAACGCGGGCGCGGATCATGGCGGCGCGCAATGCCGGGACGGCGGTGCTGCTGATCTCGGAAGACCTGGACGAGATCCTGGAACTGGCCGACCGGATCGTGGTGATGCACGACGGCGAGGTGGCGCATGAGATGGCGGCCGAGGGCGCCGACCCGCAGGAGATCGGGCGGCATATGCTGGGGCAGCATCAGGCGACTGGCGAACCCCGGCTGGTTGCCGACGTAACTTGACGTTCCCGCGCAATGTGATCTCCTGCCTCCCTGATGCGCCGAAGAGCGTGCCAGGACAGGAGGATCGCCATGGAACTCGGGTATTTCTCAATGCCGTCGCACCCGCCGGAGCGTGGCCTGAAAGCCGGCCACGACTGGGATTTGCAGACGCTGCGCTGGCTGGACGAGCTGGGTTATTCGGAAGCCTGGATCGGCGAGCACCACACCGCGCGCGGGGCGCCGCCTCCCGCCCCGGAGCTGCTGATCGCCCAGGCCCTGGTGCAGACGAAGCGGCTTCGCATCGGGCCGGGCGGCTTCCTGCTGCCGTACCACCATCCGGCGGAACTGGCGAACCGCGTGGCCATGCTGGATCACTTGTCCGAGGGACGGCTGATGTTTGGCGTCGCGGCCTCCGGCCTGCCAAGCGACTGGGCGATGTTCAATGTCGATGGCATGTCGGGAACCAACCGGGAAATGACGCGGGAGGCGCTGGACATCATCCTGCGCATGTGGAGCGACGAGCCGTCCTTCGAGCATCACGGCAAATACTGGAACGTGACAAAGCCCGAAACCATGTTCGGTTTCCTGAAGCCGCATCTCAAGCCGCTGCAAAAACCGTATCCGCCGATTGGGGTTGCCGGGCTGTCGAAGAACTCGGACACGCTGAAGATGGCGGGGGAGCATGGGTTCCTGCCGCTCAGCCTGAACCTGAACCCGGCTTACGTCGCGACGCACTGGGACGCCGTGGAGCAAGGCGCCCAGCGCTCGGGCCGCGCGGCGAACCGGCGGGACTGGCGCATGGTGCGGGAAGTGTTCGTGGCCGAAACGGATGAGGAAGCCTACCGCCTGTCCGTCGGCGGCATGATGGGCCGGATGATGGGCGAGTATTTCCTTCAGCTGCTGGGGAATTTCGGGTTCCTGGAATACCTCAAGCACGATCCCTCGGTCGCGGACTCCGACGTCACGCCCATGTACTGCGCTCGGCATAACTGGCTGGTCGGCTCGCCCGCGACGGTGGCGGAAAAGCTGGAACGGGTTTACCGCGATGTCGGCGGCTTCGGCACCCTTCTGGTGTTTGGCTTCGATTACGCCGATCAGCCGGAGGCCTGGCATAACTCGCTGCGGCTGCTGAAGCAGGAGGTCGCGCCCCGGATCGCGCACCTGACGCCGGGCTGAACCTTGCGTTGAGGCGTGCATGGGGCTGGCGGGGTTGGGTCCGCTGACCTGACGCCGGGCCGTCTTGTCGAAACAGGGTTCGCGAGGCACTGTTTCCGCATGACACGTGTCCTGCACCGCTCCGGCGCCATTCCGCCTGTCGCAACCAAAGGCGAAGGGATCACCCTTTACACCGTTGATGGCCGAGCGGTCATCGACGCCTCGGGCGGCGCGGCGGTGGCGTGCCTGGGGCATGGCAACCGCCGTGTCGCCGAGGCCATCGGGCGGCAGGCCGGAGCGATGGCTTATGCCCACACCGGCACGTTCTCCAACCAGCCGGCGGAAGACCTGGCGGAGATCATCCTGGGCGACGAACCCGGCGGCCTGACCCGCGCCTGGTTCTGCTCGTCTGGTTCCGA
>CAXTXZ010000624.1:0-2612 GCA_964248015.1 uncultured Rhodopila sp.
GCTTCACCGGCAGCTTGCGCTGGACCAGCGTGAGGAGGTCGCCCATCAGCATGGTGAAGCCGCCGTCGCCTGACAGGCTGATCACCTGCCGGCCTGGGCTGGCGGCCTGGGCGCCAATCGCCTGCGGCAAGGCGTTCGCCATGGAGCCGTGGTTGAAGGAGCCGAGCAGGCGGCGCTTGCCGTTCATGGCGAGGTAACGGGCGGCCCAAACGGTAGGGGTGCCGACGTCGCAGGTGAACACGGCGTCGGCGGCGGCCAGCTCGCTGACCGTGCGGGCGAGGAACTGCGGATGGATCGGCTTGCGTCCGGGGCGGCCTGTCGCGGCGTCGTCCAGGCCGTCGCGCGACTGGGCGTAGCGGGCCAGGCTGTCGTCCAGGTGGCGGCGGGTGGTTTTCGCTTGCAGCCTTGGCAGCAGCGCCTCGATCGTCGGGCCAACGTCGCCAACCAGCCCGAGGTCGAGCTTGCAGCGGCGGCCGAGGACCTCCGGGCGGCGGTCCACCTGGGCGATTTTCGCGTCGTGCGGGTAGAACTGGCGGTAGGGGAAATCGGTGCCCAGCATCAGCAGCGTGTCGCACGCCATCATGGCGTGGCAGCCGGAACTGAAGCCGATCAGGCCGGTCATGCCGACATCGTAGGGATTGTCGTATTCGACGTGCTCCTTGCCGCCGAGGGCATGGACGATGGGGGATTTCAGGGTTTCGGCGAGGCGCATCAGCGGCGCGTGGGCGCCGGCGCAGCCACGGCCGCACAACAGGGTGATGTCGCGCGCCGTGTTCAACATGTCGGCCAGCCGGTCGAGGTCGGGGTCCGCCGGGCGCAGGATTGGCGTGGGCGGCAGCAGCGCCGGGGAAAGCTCCGTGTCCTTCGGCATGTCCATCATGAAGACATCGCCGGGGACGACGATCACCGCGACGCCGCCCTGGCCGACGGCGGCGCGTATGGCGGTTTGCAGCACGCCGGGCAGTTGCGAGGCATCCGTCACGGTCTCGCAGTAATGGCTGCACTCCCCGAACAGGCGCTCGGGGTGGGTTTCCTGGAAGTAGCCGCGGCCGATCTCGGGGCTGGGGATCTGCGCCGCGATCGCCAGGACGGGCACGCGGGAGCGGTGGCAGTCGAACAAGCCGTTGACCAGGTGGGTGTTGCCCGGGCCGCAGCTTCCGGCGCACACCGCCAGTTGGCCGGTGACCGCGGCCTCCGCGCCGGCGGCGAAGGCGGCGGTTTCCTCGTGCCGGACGCCGACCCATTCGATCTCGCCGTCCGCCCGCAGCGCTTCCGTCAGGCCGTTCAGGCTGTCGCCGACGATGCCGAAGACGCGGCGCACGTTTGCCGCGACCAGGGTTTGCGCGAACAGTTGGGCGACGTTCATCGAGGGTGATCCCGTGAGGTGCTGGAGTGGATACGTTCGCATCGGGCGCGGGTTCCCGCAAATCCCGCGTGACCCGGCGGCGGGCGTGGGACGGCTGATGCGCCATGGCGGGATGCGATCCGTCCGCCGCCGTGGCATGGTGCGGGACGCGCGCAAGGGGGGAAAGCGGATGCACGGTGTCGTCGAGGCCGTCAGCCAGCGGGCCGGGCATCATTTCAGCAAGGCGCCGTGCCTGTGGGTGCGGCTGCTGGCGGGCCTGGGCGTGGAGGGCGACGCGCATGCCGGCGTGACCGTGAAGCACCGGTCCCGCGTGGCGCGCGACCCGACGACGCCGAACCTGCGGCAGGTTCACCTGCTGCACCGGGAACTGCTGGAGGAACTTGCGCCGCGCGGCTTCGCCATCGAGCCAGGGCAGATTGGCGAGAACATCCTGACCGTGGGCATTGATCTGCTGGGCTTGCCAACCGGCACGGTGCTGCGCCTCGGGGCGGAGGCGCGCGTGCGGGTGACGGGGCTGCGCAACCCCTGCCTCCAGCTTGACCGGTTCATGCCGGGGCTGATGGCGGCGACGCTGGACCGGGACGAAGCGGGCGGCCTGGTGCGGAAGGCCGGGATCATGGCGGTTGTGCTGGACGGCGGCGAGGTCCGGCCGGGGGATGCGATCGAGGTGACCCTGCCGGACAAGCCGTGGCAAAAGCTGCTTCCCGTTTGACGGCCGGCGGACCCGTTTCAACGCCGTGGCGGACGCGCCGCTTCCCTCCCGGTCCAACCTTTGGCAACTTAGGCGGCAGGGGGAAACAGCCATGAACTTCGACTTTTCCGACGACCTCAAACAGCTTCGCGACCAGGCTCGGCGTTTCCTGTCCGAGCAGTGCTCGCCCGCCGTTGTCCGCCGCTCGCTGGATGGGCAGGAACGCCATGCCGCCGGCCTGTGGCGCGAGATCGCCGGCATGGGCTGGATCGGGGCTGCAATCCCCGAGGAGTTCGGCGGCGCGGGCCTGGGATACGAAGGGCTGTGCGTGCTGGCCGAGGAAATGGGCCGCGCCGTCGCGCCCGTGCCGTTCGCCTCGACGGCCTACCTGGCGGCGGAGGCCATCCTGACGGCGGGTTCGGACGCGCAGCGCCGCGAATGGCTGCCGAAGCTGGCCGACGGGTCGCTGATCGGCTGCCTGGCGCTGGCGGAGGGCAACGGCCGCCCCCGCCCGGCCGGCGGTACTGCCTGAACTCGGTGTCGCTCGCCTTCACC
>CAXTXZ010000625.1:0-2611 GCA_964248015.1 uncultured Rhodopila sp.
CGGGTCGTCCAGGAACGGGTGGAACAGGCCCATGGCGTTGGAGCCGCCGCCGATGCAGGCGACGGCGGCGTCGGGCAGGCGGCCCTCGGCTTCCTGCAACTGGGCCTTGGCCTCCTCGCCGATCACCGACTGGAAGTCGCGCACCATCATCGGGTAAGGATGCGGGCCGGCGACGGTGCCAATGAGGTAGTAGGTGTCGGCGACGTTGGCGACCCAGTCGCGCATCGCCTCGTTCATCGCGTCCTTCAGCGTGCCCGCGCCGGAGGTCACGGGCTTCACCTCGGCCCCCAGCAGCTTCATGCGGAAGACGTTGGGCGCCTGGCGCTCGACGTCGGTGGCGCCCATGTAGACCGTGCAGGGCAGGCCGAACAGCGCGCACATGGTGGCGGTGGCGACGCCGTGCTGGCCGGCCCCGGTCTCGGCGATGATGCGGGTCTTGCCCATGCGGCGGGCGAGCAGGATCTGCCCCATGCAGTTGTTGGCCTTGTGCGAGCCGGTGTGGTTCAGCTCGTCGCGCTTGAAGTAGACCTTGGCGCCGCCGAGGCGCTGGGTCAGGCGCTGGGCGAACCAGAGCGGGCTGGGACGGCCGACATAATGCGCCAGGTGGTGCTTCAGGTCGGCGTCGAAGGCGGGGTCAGCCTTGGCTTCATCATAGGCGCGCTCGACCTCCAGGATCAGCGGCATCAGCGTTTCCGCGACAAAGCGGCCGCCGAACTCGCCGAAGCGGCCGCGGTCGTTGGGGCCGGTGCGCAGGCTGTTGGGGGTGTTCAAAACGGGCTCTCCTTGCGGGATGGGCTTCTAAGGCATGGCTCGAATCGGTCAATACGAAGAACGGGATGCAACGGCAACCTGAAGCCTTGTCCCCGCTGGCGACGAGTTCCTTGCGGCATGCCGCGTCAAGCGATGGCAGGCTTTCCCGAACAAGCATCCAGGGTCAGCGACTGGGAGAATTACGTCCGGTCAAACAGGCCTTTGAGCCATCATGCGGCAGTTCATTTGCATGGGTCGCGCGCCGCCGGCGACGGTTGCTTCGCAGCCAGCCTGAGCGCTCTATCGTTTCCCCAGGGTGCCCGGCAGAATGACCGGCCACGCCGCCGCGGGAGCGCCCCATGACCACAACCTGTATCCGCAACGCCGCCTGGATCATCGCCTGGGACCCCGCCGCCGCTCGGCATGCCTACCTGCAAGGCGCCGACCTCGTGTTCGAGGCCGGCCGCGTCACCTTCATTGGCCGTCTGTATTCTGGAATGATCGACGTGGAGATCCCCGGCCAGGGCCTTATGGTCATGCCGGGGCTGGTCAACATCCATTCCCACCCCAGCACCGAGCCTTTCTTCCGCGGCATCCGTGAGGAGCACGGGCTGCCCAGCATGTTCATGTCCGGCCTTTACGAACGCGGCTTCGCCTTCCGCCCCGACGCCGCGGGCCGCCGCGCCGGCAAGACCACCGCCTATTGCGAAATGCTGCTTTCCGGCATCACCTCGGTCGCCGACCTGTCAGGCCTGGACGAGGGCTGGATCGACCTTGCCGTCCGCTCTGGCCTGCGGGTGTTCCTGGCGCCGAGCTATGCCTCGGCGCAGTGGCGGCTGACCAACAACTGGCAATTGCAGTATGCCTGGGACGAACCGGCTGGCCGCCGTGGGTTGGATGCGGCGCTGACGCTGGTCAAGCAGGCGCGGGACGACCCCAGCGGCCGGTTGAGCGGCATCCTGTCGCCGTCGCAGATCGACACCTGCACCGCCGACCTGCTGCGCGACAGCCATGACGCCGCCGTGCGGGAAAACCTGCCGTTCACCACGCACTGCTCGCAAAGCGTCAACGAGTTCAACGAAATGACCAACCGGCACGGCATCACGCCGGTGCAGTGGGCGCGCGATATCGGCATCCTTGACCGCCACGCCGTGCTGGGCCACGCCATCTTCATCGACGAGCATTCGTGGCTGCACTGGCACACGCGCCAGGATTTGAACATCCTGGCCGAGAGCGGCGCCTCCGTCGCGCACTGCCCGTCGCCCTTCGCCCGCTACGGCCAGACGCTGGAGGATTTCGGGCGGTATGGCAGAGCCGGCGTCAACATGGGCATGGGCACCGATGTCGCGCCGCATAACCTGATCGAGGAAATGCGCCTTGCCGCCACCCTGGCCCGCGTCGCGGCCGAGGACATAACCACCACCAGCCTGACCGACATCTTCCACGCCGCCACCGCCGGCGGCGCGCGGGCGCTGGGCCGACCCGACATCGGCCGGCTGGAGCCCGGCGCGAAAGCCGACCTGGTGCTGGTGGACCTGAGGAACCCCTGGATGATGCCGGCGCGCGACCCGCTGCGGTCGCTGGTCTACACGGCCGCCGACCGGGCGATCAAGCAGGTCTACATCGACGGCCGCCTGGTAGTGGACGAAGGCAAGGTCCTGACCCTGGACCACGCCGCCGCGCTGGCCGCCCTGACCGAGGCGCAGGCGCGCATGATCGCCGCCGTTCCCCAGCATGACTGGGCGAAACGCGACGCGGCGCAACTGACGCCGCTCAGCCTGCCGATGATGCCAGGCTTGAACTGAGACGGCTTGAACTGACACTGCGGTTACCGGTTGGTAAACGTTGCGTTTGGTCCCTT
>CAXTXZ010000626.1:0-2610 GCA_964248015.1 uncultured Rhodopila sp.
CCTGGCTAAGGTTGGCGAGGACCTCGGTCTTGACCTGCTCGGCGTTTTCCGCCCTGCGGGTTTGCGTGGCAAGACGGTCCTGCGTTGCGCGGGCGTGGCGCACGAACGCGGCGGTGGACAGGATCGCCAGGATCGACAGGACGCGGTTGCCGATCAGGTCCGGCAGGTCCGGATCGAGAACCGGGAAGAAGGCGCCGACCACCACCAACAGGCATGCGATGGCGGTGAGACCCCACAGGCCGTGGCGCTGCCTGTGAAAGACCGCGGTCGCGATCAGCGGTATGTAGAAAATGCCATAGGCGAGGGTATCGGCACGAAGCAGGTCCCGGACGAACGCCACCGCGCAAAGCCCGTATATGACCGGCACCAGCCAATGGGCGGAACGGCCGGTGAGGGCCGCGAACGGACTTGAATGGCGTGATCCCGATGGATCGTCATGCCGCATAGAGCAAAGCCAGCCCTTAAGTGATGATCTACGTCCTCATGTTCGCCACCCATTGGGTCAGAACCGTTGCCCCGTCAAGGAAATCATCTACCGTCATCGCTTCATGCGGGTTGTGGCTGCCGTTTTCGTTGCGGACAAACAGCATGCCCATGGGGACTCCGGCCGCGCCGAACGCGGCGGCATCGTGCGACGCCGGGCTGCCGATTTGCAGAAGCGGGATGCCTTGCGCGTGCGCTGCCTCCTCGAGGCCCTGCCTTATTGCGGGGTCTACTTGGCCAACGGCCGCGCGCGCGGTTTGGCCGAGGTGAAAGCGCACGCCACGGCGTTGCTCGATCCCGCTGATGATGCTGCCCACCTTGGCCTCCAGCGCCGCCAGGGTGGTTTCATCGTAGGCGCGCATGTCCAGGCTGAAATGAAAAGCCCCCGGCACGATCGTCAGCCCGTGCGCGGCTGTGTCCGTGTGGAACCGGCCAAGCGTGCACGCTATCGGGATGCCACGGGTTTCGTGGTCTTCCCAAAGCGCGTCCAACGCCATGGCGAATTCCGCGCCGGCCATGGCGGCATCCCGGCGAAAGCGGCGCGGCAACCCGACATGGTCGTGCCGGCCCTCGATCCAGGCATCGGGATAGCGGAAATTGCCTGGGATGCCCGTGCATACCGCCACCGGCAGCCCCGCCTCCACCAGGCTCGGCGCCTGTTCGATATGCAGTTCAAGATAGGCCGCGATGCGCGCAGGATCGAAATGGCGGCGGCGGTTGAGCAAGGCCGCCGGATTGCCGCCGCAGTCGGCGATGTGATCCGCCAGCGTGCGCCCGGTGTCCACGCGGCGGACATCCAGCGCGCCGTCCGGCAGGGCGCCAAGGCTGCCACGGCTGCCGATGTACGACACCTGGAACCAGACGCTCTCTTCCGCCCGGATGCCCATCACGACGATGTCGCAGGATGGTGTCAGGCCCAGGGAACGCAGCGCCGCCACCACGGCCAGCCCGGCCAGCACGCCGGCGGCCCCATCGAAATTGCCGCCATGCGGAACCGAATCAAGGTGCGAGCCGATCACCAGCACCGGGGCATCGCGCTCCCGGCCCGGCAAGGTCATGTAAAGGTTCGCGGCGGCGTCGTGGCTGATGTCCAGCCCAAGCGTCTCGGCGTGGCGGGTGACGGTGGCGTGCGCGCGTTGCTCGCCCGCGCCATAGGGGTCGCGGGAAACGCCAGGCTCATCCAGCCCGTCCTGGCGGAGTTGCGCGAACAAGGCCTCGATCGCGTCGCGCTGCGCGCGAACAGCGGTTGCGATCGCTTTGGCGTCCGTGGTGCCCATGCGGTGATCCTTCCTGGCATCCGTCGCAGTAACGCCTTCGCCGCGATTTTGCACGGGGGTAACCGGCGTGATACCGACAGACGCAGAGGGGAGGAACAAGATGTCACGTTGCTTGTGTTGCCAGCCCACGGCGCTTCGGCGGCGCTGGTTGCTCGGCGCGGCGCTGGCGGCAGGAGCGTTGCCGAACAGGGCTGGGCCGCGGGCGCAGCCGGTTTCCGCCGGACCGGCCGATCCGGCGTTGCTCGACGACCTCGTCACCGCCAACCGCATTTTGTATGACCAGGGCGTTGTCGATGGGTTCGGCCATGTCAGCGTGCGGCATGACAAGGACGCCAACCGTTACCTGCTGGCCCGCAGCATGGCGCCGGCCCTGGTGACACGCGACGACATTGTTGAATACGACCTTGACAGCAACCCGATCGACGCGCGGGGCCGCGTTTCCTATCTTGAGCGATACATTCACGGGGAGATCTACAAGGCTCGGCCGGATGCCGTCGCCATTGTGCATAGTCACTCGCCCGCGGTGATCCCGTTCGCGAACACGGCCGTGCCGCTGCGGCCGATGAACCACATCGCTGGCTTCCTGGGGGCGGGGGCGCCGGTGTTCGAGATCCGCGACACCGGAGGGCCGGGCACTGACATGCTGATCCGGAATGCGTCGCTGGGCCATGCGTTGTCCGCCACGCTGGGGGAACACCCGGTGGCGCTGATGCGCGGGCACGGTTCCGTGGCCGTGGCGCAGAGCATTCGCCATGTGGTGTTCCGCGCGGTGTACACCGAGGTCAACGCTCGCATGCAGGCCGATGCGATGAGGCTTGGCACGCCGATGTTCCTCAATCCCGAGGAAGCC
>CAXTXZ010000627.1:0-2578 GCA_964248015.1 uncultured Rhodopila sp.
GGGACGCCCTGCGCCAGCCGGCAGCAGAGCCGCTTGCCCTCGCCCTGAACCGTTGGATACCGGCCGCCGATCGCGGCAACCCACCAGGACTCGCCGCATGACCGTCTTTCCCCATTCCGCCATGGTGCTGGCGGCCGGCCTTGGCCAGCGCATGCGTCCGCTGACCGACGCCACCGCCAAGCCGCTGCTCACCTTGGGCGGCAAGACCTTGCTGGACCACGCGCTGAACCACCTGGCCAACGCCGGGGTGCGAACCGTGGCGGTCAACGCCCATTGGCAAGCCGACGCCGTCGCCCGCCATCTCGCACGGCGCACCGAGCCGCCAGAAACTCGGCTGCTGCGCGAAAAACAGTTGCTGGACACTGGAGGCGCGGTCCGCGCCGCCCTGCCGCATCTCGGCGCCGATCCATTTTACGTCATCAATGGCGATGCGTTCTGGGTCAACGGACCCATCCCAACCTTGCATCGGCTGGCCGAGGCCTTTACGGATGCAGTGGACGCCGTGCTGCTGGTGCAACGCGCCTCGCATGTCCACGCCGATGTGGGCAGGGGAGACTTCGCGCTCGACAAGTGGGGCACCCCCCGCCGTCCTGGGGAGCGTGAACTCGTGCCCTACATCTACGCCGGCGTGCAACTGATCCGTCCCTGCCTGCTCGACGGCGCGCCCGACGGCCCGTTCAGCATGAACCGCGCCTGGGACGTCGCCATGGACAACGGCCGGCTGCGCGCCGTGGTGCATGACGGCATCTGGTTCCACCTTTCCACCCCGCCGGACCTGGCGGAAGCCGAACTGATCCTGGAGGCGAGCCTGACCGGCGACGCGCGCTGGCCATGGCGCTGAACCTTTTCACGGTTTCGCCCGACGTTTCGTTCCTCGACGCCCTGGCGCACGGCTGGCTGAGGCGCGGCGACGACCCGCTGGCGCTCAGCCACGGGCTTATCCTGCTTCCCACCCGCCGCGCCGCCCGCGCCCTGGCCGAGGCGTTCCTGCAAGCCAACCATGGCCGTCCCATGCTGCTGCCGCGCATCACCGCGCTGAGCGGACTGGACGATCAGCCCCTGGCTCTGTCGGGGGCGCTCGATCTTCCCCCCGCGATCGAACCCATGCAACGCCTGGCCGCGCTGGCCTCGCTGATCCTCGCCATGAAAGGGCAGGGCGGTGCGCCCAGCACCGCCGACCGCGCCTGGCGACTGGCCAGCGAACTGGCGTCCCTAATGGACGAGGCGGAGCGCGCCGGCATCGACCTGGCCCAGCGGCTGCCTGACGCGGCCGACCCCGCCTATGCCGCGCACTGGGCGCAAACCCTGAAGTTCCTGCACATCGTGACCGGGATCTGGCCCGCCTGGCTGGCTGACAACGGCGTGATGAACCCCGCCGCGAGGCAGGTCGCGTTGCTCGACGCCCAGGCCGCCGCCTGGGGAAACGAGCCGCCCGATTACCCCGTGCTGATCGCCGGCACCACGGCGGGCATCGCCGCGGTCGGCCGCCTGCTGCGTGTCGTCGCGCGCCTGCCGCGTGGGCAGGTGGTCCTGCCGCAACTCGACCTGGCCATGAGCGACGAAGCCTGGAGCGGCCTGGACGGCTCGCACGCCCAGGCGGGCCTGGCGCGTCTCCTGGCCGACCTGGAGGCGACGCGCGCCGACGTGCGGCCGTGGGCCGACCCAGCCATGGCGCCCGATGCGTCATACGCGTCAAGGCGCATCCCCGCCTCCCGTTTCAACCTGCTGTCCCGCGCCTTGCTGCCCGCGCCCGCGCTGCATGACTGGATGGACCGCGCCAAGCTGCCCCTCGACGGCCTCTCCCGGTTGGCCGCCTCCGACCAGCAGCACGAAGCGCAGGCCATTGCCGTGGTCCTGCGTGGCGCGCTGGAAACGCCGGGCGCGCGAGCCGCCCTGGTGACGCCGGACCGCGCGCTCGCCGGCCGTGTCGCCTCTGCCCTGTTGCGCTTCGGCATCGTCGCCGACGACAGCGCCGGCGAGCCTTTGGCCGATACGCCCCCGGCCATCTTCCTCCGGCTTCTGGTGCGTGCCGTCGCCGATGAACTCGCCCCCGTCTCGCTCCTGGCCCTGCTGAAGCATCCGTTCGCCGCCGCCGGCATGACCCCGCTCGCCTGCCGCGACGCCGCGCGAACGCTTGAGATCCTCTGCCTGCGCGGCCCCCGCCCCATGCACGGCCTCACCGGCTTGCGTCAGGCGGTGGACGACAAGGCGGGCGTCAATTCCCCGACAGCGGCCTTCCTGAACCGCCTGGAAACCTGCCTGGAACCCGTGCTGCGCATCGACTCGGCGATGGAAATCGCCCCCGCGCAGGCGCTGGCCGCCGTCATCGAGGCCGCCGAACGTCTCGCCACCACCAACGACACCGAGGGCGGCACGCGGCTATGGGCCGCCGAGGAAGGCGACGCCCTCGCCACCCGTCTGGCAGAGCTTCAGGCCGCCGTCGCTGTCATGCCCGACCTCCAGCGCAACGTGCTGCCCGGCCTGCTGGACGCTGTGCTGCAAAACGAGATCGTCCGCAGCCGCCGAGCCTTGCGCGGACGCGGCGGCACGGAGCACCCGCGCGTCTTCATCTGGGGAC
>CAXTXZ010000628.1:0-2575 GCA_964248015.1 uncultured Rhodopila sp.
TTTCCACGATGAGTGGAAACGCTCTAGTTCATATTTCGCGAGCAATTTCATCAGCTCAAGATCGTTTCGCGATTACGGTCAGGCTGATATTGCTCTAGGCATCCGTGCCGGAGGCGCCAAGCACCTTGCGGAAAATCACCTTGTCCTCGCCTGCCTGGTAGAAGTCGCGGATGCGCGCTTCCTCATTATACCCGTTGCCGTGGTAGAAGGCGCGCGTGCGGCCGAATTCCGGCAAGCCAGACGTCTCGACCAGCAAGACACGCTCGCCGCGCTCGGTCAACTCAGCCTCGACCTGGCGCAACAAGGCCGAGCCGCGCCCCTTGCCTTGATGCTGGGGGTGGACGGCAATCAGGTAAAGGTTCCAAGTTCCCTCCGTCATGCGTTCAGCGGCATAGTATGCGACGGCCACTGGCCCGTTCTCGTCATCAGTGAGCCAGAAATGCGGACTTGCCTGCACCTGTTGAAAGTACGGCGCAAGCATATCGTCCAGCATGTCCGGCGGGAATAAGCCGCTGCTCTCGATCAAGGCTTTCAGGGCCGGAACGTCGCCCGGCACGGTGGGCCGGATCGCGGCGGCCCGCTGGTTCGAGCCGATGGCGCGCGGATCGCGCTTACTGGTTTCCATTCTTCCGGACGCCTTTCCTGGGCCGTGACTTGCCGGGAAACGGAAGTTCCGCAGCCGAGACGCGGATCAGGGTCGCCAGCCAGTCGCGGTCATCCCATTGATCGCCGGAGACAAGGAAGCAGGGCTTCGCACCCTTGCATGGCGCGGCTTCGGTGACCTTGCCGATGTACGCCCGGCCCGCTTTGGCCGGCTTAACGAAGAGCTGGTCGTCGCATACCAGGGCGGTGAGCTTGCCGTCGCAGAAGATCGCGTGCTCACCAAACATCTTGCGTGCCGAGACCGCGCCCGCGGCGGCCACCTGCTCCGCAATGAACTCGACCGTGCTCGCTTGAGAAGCCATAAGAGGTCAGCTTGCCAGGGGCGAGCAGATCTCGGCCAGGAAGCCACCATTGTCCCGAACGTAGCCAACAAGCTGGCCCCAGGACTTGCCCGGCTGCCTGGCGGCACTGGTTGACACGGCGCGGTCGGATATTGCCTTCATCGCTTCGTCATTTAGTCCTGGATCGGCCTGACCACAACCAGGACGATCCGGGGCCAGGCCGAACGTTCGAGCGTCCGGACAGGCTACAATCCGAACAGCGCTTTCGCGTTGCCCCCGGCTATGGCCGCCCTGTCCGCCTCGCTGAACGAGGCGACCGACGCGATGTGCCCGATCGGGTCGTACTCTCCCATGTCGTAGGGATAGTCGGTGCCCAGAAGGATCTTTTCGACGCCGAACAGCGCCGCCAGCGCTTCTAGCTGGTGCGGCGTGAACACGATGGTGTCAAGGTAGATCTTCTTCAGGTAGGCGCTCGGCGGCTTTGGCAGCGACCCGTGCGCGTCGCTCCGCGCGCCCCAGGCGTGGTCGATGCGGCCCGAGTAGGCCGGCAGGTAGCCGCCGCCATGCGAGGCGATGATCTTCAGACCGGGATAGCGTTCCAGCACGCCGTCGAAGATCAGGTGGTGCAGCGCCATCGTGGTGTCGAGCGGGTTGCCGATGACGTTGCTGAAATAGAACCGGCCGAACCGGCGCGCCTCGGTGAACCCGCTGGGGTGGATGAACACGACGGCGCCGAGGGCCTCAGCCCGCGCCCAGAACGGCTCGAACGACGGGTCGGACAGTTCCAGGTCGCCGACATGGGCGAGCACCTCGACGCCTTTGAAGCCCAGGGTCTTCACGCAGTATTCCAGTTCCTGGGCCGCCGCCTCGCCGCCAGCCTGCAACGGCACCGACCCCATGGCGGCGGGGATGCGGCCTGGGCGGGCCGCCGCGATCGCCGCCACGCCATCGTTGACCAGCCTGGCGGCCTGGATGCCGATGTCGGGCGGGACGTTGTAATAGCATTGCGGCGGGGCCGGGCTGATCACCTGCGCATCCAGGCCCATCGCGTCGAAATCCCGCATCCGCAGCGACAGGTCGGTCAGGTTCGGCGTTCTGTCCGCATCCTGCATCCGCGTCAGGACGCGGGTTTCTTCCGTGTAAAGCTCCGCGCGCGGATCGGGCGTCGCATGCGGCCGTATGTAGCTGGCCGCCGCCGGCACGAGGACATGGGAGTGGATATCGACCGTCAGGCTGGAGGGCCTGATGTCGCGGCCGGGACGGCCATGGGCGCGGGCCGCCGTCAGGTCGTAGCGGTTGTTCGGATCAGCCATGCTTCCTTGTTCCTTATGTCTTGGGACACCATGTCCTGGGATGGGGGCGGTTCTCGCGGCGGCGCTCGGTGGCGGACCTGAATGGCTGGAACCCGGCTGAAGCAGGACGTGTCCCGGATGCCGGGCAACTTCGGACAGCGTGGCTGGCTGATGTCGCATGGCGCCTGAACCGAATGCCCAAGGCAATTGTGATGGCGTTGCAGGGACGTATGCCGGTACAGTGGCGCAGGCCAGACCATTGTCAAGCTGGTTGTACAGCCCGGCAATGGCCTAGCTCATTGTTTTGGCGAGCAACTTTATCAGCCAGGCTGATGTTGC
>CAXTXZ010000629.1:0-2573 GCA_964248015.1 uncultured Rhodopila sp.
CCCCCCCCCCCCCCCCCCCCACGACTTGTTGTTTCCCAAGCAGATTCACGCCTCCGGGCCTTTCGGCCCTCCGGCGATCTGCTTTAGGTGAACGGCTTTATTAAGCTGACCTCGGGCCACGAACCAACTTGCCAGGCAGCGTTCCCGTCGCCTCGCCTTGGCGGAACGTGACGTTGCCGGACACGATCGTCGCATCGTAGCCATGCACCTTCTGCATCAGGCGCTTGCCACCCGCCGGCAGGTCGCTGACAACATAAGGCGCGTCAGCCCCCAGGCGCTCCCAGTCAATGACATTGACATCCGCCTTCTTGCCAGCGGCCAGAATGCCCCGGTCATGCAACCCGGCCGCCCCGGCCGTATCGGAGGTCATTCGCCGGATCAGTTCCGCGATGTCCCAGCGGTTCTGCTCACGTCCCCAATGCGTCAGCAGCCAGGTTTGGTAACCGGCGTCCAGGATGAAGGCGACATGCGCGCCGCCATCACCCAACCCCATGATGCAGTTGCGGTTGGCGAGCATCGTCTCGGAGACAGTCAAATCGCCCGATGCATAGTTGCCCAGGGGCATGTAGATGAAGTTGGCGCCATTGTTCTCAATCAGGATATCGTAAGCGACTTCCGGCGCCGTGCGGCCTTCACGAGCGGCGATCGCCGCGATGCTGTCCGCCTTGTTCGGTTGATAATTGGGCGGATCGCCAAAGCGGAACATGAAGTCGAACGACAGGCGATGGAACAGCGGGAAGGTGCTGTCTTTTTTCGGGTCTTCGCTCAGGATCTTCGCCCGCACAGCCGGATCGCCCATGCGTCGAGCGCGTTCGGCAACCGGCAACCCGGCAATCTCCCTGTAGCTCGGCGTGCCGGAGAAGGGGTTCTGGCTGCCGGCCAAGCCAAGCAGAACGCCAATGGCACGTGGGGCGACCACGGGACGGATCGACAGCCCGTCAGCCGCCGCCTTGTCGGCATGGGCCAGCAGGTCACGCCACACATCCGGACGGGAATGGCGTTGCGTCAGGGTGAACACCGCCGGCCGGCCGCTCGTCTCGATCACCCGCCGCAGCATGGCGAATTCTTCGTTGTGATCCGGCACCCATTCAGAAACCATCTCCAGCATTCCCGATCCGGCATCGGTCATGCCAAGCGCGATGCCGCGCAGTTCGTCTTCCTGGGCGCGAAGCGTGGGCGTCGGGTCGCCGCGCAGCGTCTTGTGCGACAGGCTGCGGGAAGTCGAGAAGCCGAACGCGCCGGCTTCCATGGCCTCTCGCGTGATCTGGCGCATGTGCGCGATGTCAGCTTGGTTGGCGTTTTCCAGGTTGATGGCACGGTCGCCCATGACGAAAACCCGCATGGCCGCGTGCGGCAGCAGCGCGCAGATGTCGATGTCGCGCTTGCGCCGCTCCAACGCGTCAAGGTATTCGCCGAACGACTCCCACTCCCACTTCAAGCCTTCATGCATCACCGCGCCGGGGATATCCTCGACACCTTCCATAAGCTCGATCAGGCGCTGACGGTCAGCGGGTTTGCATGGCGCAAATCCGACCCCGCAATTGCCCATCACCGCGGTCGTGACGCCGTGGTGGGACGATGGCGTCATGTGGCTGTCCCAGACAGCCTGCGCGTCGTAGTGGGTATGTATGTCGACAAACCCAGGGGTGACGAGCTTTCCTTTCGCATTGATCTCCTCTGTTCCACCCCCGCTCAAGGCGCCGACAGCCGCAATCCTATGTCCGATAATGCCAACATCGGCCTCGCGCGCCGCGCCACCGGCGCCGTCAACGACGGTTCCGCCACGGATCAGCAGATCGAACTCGGGCATGGCCCTGTCTCCTCTTCAATTCAGGGCGATCCTGAGCCACGTTGCCTTCCCTGACAAGTTTACGGGAGGCACCGCCTTGGACATCAGCAAACAGGACCGCACGCGGATGGAGCGGGCGCATGTGCTGGCCTGGCCCGCCCTGCGCTGCGCCGAGATTGACGGATGGCTATGGCGCTCATCGGGTGGCGGTTCCCAACGCGCCAATTCGGTTTCCACGATTGCCTTCACCGGCAGCGACGTCAGGAAGGCAGTGGCGGAGGTCGAAGCACGATACCAGGCCGTCGGCGTTCCCGCGCGTTTCCAGACTTTTGACAACACGTCGCCGCCCGGTCTGGTCGAGCATCTTCAGGACCG
This sequence comes from uncultured Rhodopila sp., assembly GCA_964248015.1. Taxonomy (GTDB): domain Bacteria; phylum Pseudomonadota; class Alphaproteobacteria; order Acetobacterales; family Acetobacteraceae; genus Rhodopila. The sequence continues at coordinate 2,165 of CAXTXZ010000629.1, forward strand.
AGGGTACCGGCAAGGCGACCCAACGATCACCATGTTCAAGCGGCTTGGCAAGGCAGTGGCTGTTCCAGGCGTTGAGATAAGGGATAAAGCCTGGGATGCGTGGCGTCAGGTTTATCTTGCCGGGATCACGCAAGACCGGCGTGCTGTCAACGCTGTCATTCTAGAACGAATACCAGCGCCCCGAGCGTTTTTCGGAAGCTTGCAAAAGGGGAAAGTTGTTTCAACCGCGCTGTGCGTCATCGGTTTCGGCTGCGCTGTGATCGAATGTGTCGCCACTCGGATGGAAGCGCGCCGCAAAGGCCACGCTCGTACTGTTCTGTCAGCCGTGGAGCACTGGGCCGCAGGGCAAAAGACAGACATGATAGGGCTTCAGGTGGCGCAACAGAACATGCCAGCCGTCTCATTGTAC
>CAXTXZ010000630.1:0-2554 GCA_964248015.1 uncultured Rhodopila sp.
CGCTGGGGGCGCCGGAACCGGAAGTCTTGCGGCCATACGGCTCGGCGTACGGCGTCTCCGGGTTGTTGCGGGCGAGCGGCGTGCTGGCGGCGCAGGGCCGCTGCCTGCTGCCGCACGACCTGCTGGCCGGGCATGGGCTGACGCCGGAGGCGTTCTTCCATGAACCGGGGTCGGCGGCGGCACAAGCGGCGCTGACCGACGTGATGCGGGAAGGACGAAGCATGCTGGAGAAAACCGAGCCTGTGCCGCGTGACGCGGTGGCGGCGGCGCTTCCCGCGGTGCTGGCTTCGCGGGATTTCGCCAAGTGGCCAGACGTTGCGGGGCCGCGGCGGCTGGGCGACCGGCTGGCGGTGGCCGTGGCAGGGTTGCGTGGGCGCGTCATTCGGTAAACACCGCGCGGCGCGGCAATGACTTGTTGGGCGTGCTTCTCTGCGTGGCCTGCACGGATTGCATGTGGGGATGCGGGCCAGTCACAGCGGCGCATGAAGGGTCGGCTTCAGCGCCGGGTCGTCGTTGGCCTGGAAGGTCGCATGCTCGAAACGCGGCACGCCCTTCCGGGGATGCTGGAGCAGCTTCTGGCCAGCCGACCCGCGGCCAAGGGTGGCCCGTTCAAGGCGACCGCGCCGCGGCCATGAGCATCTTGGGCTGGTCGCCCGATCCGTGGCAAACAGGCTCTTGAAGCAGGAAGGTCTCGACAATGATCCCGGCAGAGGAAACATTCGACGGCACGTGGCCGTTCGCGCCACGGTTCTGCGACGCCGCGGGATTCCGGCAGCATTACGTCGAGCAGGGGGAGGGCCGGCCGGTGCTGTTGCTGCACGGGCAGCCGACCTGGGGTTACATCTGGCGCGCGTTCATTCCCGCCCTGGCGGCGACGCACCGGGTCGTGGCGCCTGACCATATGGGGTTCGGCAAGAGCGAGACGCCGGCGGACCGGGAGTACACGCTGCGCGCGCACGTCGGCAACCTGACGGCGTTGATCGAGGCGCTGGGCCTTCGCGACATCACGCTGGTGATGCAGGACTGGGGCGGGCCGATCGGCGTCGGCTACGCGGTGCGCCACCCCGAGCGCATCCACAGCCTGGTGCTGATGAACACCGTTGTTGGCTACGGCTCCGCTGGACGGCGCGACTTGCCCAATCCGGTGGAAACGCCCTGGTTCCGCTGGATACGCGAGGGCCTGCCGACCGGACGGACAGAGGCCGTGCTGTCGCAGCTTGGCTCAACCATCCTGTCGGTGATGCAGATCGTCGGCCTGGAGCGGCTGGACCGGGTTGATGCGACCTTTATCCGGGCCTATGGGGCAGCGTTCCCAACCCCCGCCGCGTGCAAGGGCGCCCTTGAATTCCCGCTCGATCTGGCTTTGGGGCGGATACGGGATTTCGTGCGGGAAGGGATGCCGGGCGTGACGGCGCTGCGTGCCAAACCGGCCCTGATGCTTGAGGGCATGCTGGACCGGGCGATCCCGCCGGCCCTGGCGCTGGCGGATTTCGCCGGGATCTGGCCGAACGGGACAATCGTGCGGGTGCCGGGGGCAGGGCATTACATCCAGGAGGATGCGCCCGAGGTGGCGCTGCCAGCCTTGCAGACGTTCCTGGGGATGCTGCCCTAGCCGGGCCAGGGCAGGTTTCCCCGCAAGATCGCGCCAGCGCGGCGCGTTTGGCCCGGCTGGGCATCGGGTTGAACCCGGCCTGGAATGGGCCTGCGAACGAGGAGCGCGCGTGGCCTCCTCATTCGTCGCCGCGTTCACCGGATGGGCGAAAAGGCCGCCGGCATGACGAAGGCGTTTTCCTGCTTCACCACGACGCCGGGCGGGTTGCGGGCTGGCCAGTTGCCGGTGGCCGCCGCCGCCGCGCGAACGCTGAAACGCTCGTTGGCGTCCTTGTAGGCCCAGATGTGGACCCATTTGTTCAGCGCGCCGAACTCGGAGTGCCAGCCGCCGATCAGCGGAGAGAACGCCTGGCGGCCTTCGATCTTTTCCGACCAGCGGCCGATCAGGCCGGGGATCGCGCCCGGGACCAGGGTGTACTGGCGGATTTCGAACAGCGGCCCGACGTTGCGGGGCGTGAGCGGCGGGGAGAACGGAGCGGGCAGGAACAGCTCGCTGTGCTGCGCGGTGACGAACTCCCGGATCGGCGGCGGCCAACCTGGCTCCTTGCCGGCGGCGGCGCGGACTTCGGTGCGTTGTTCCAGGCTGTCATAGGCCCAGACGTGGATGATCTGGTTCAGCGGGCCTACCTCCGTATGCCAGAAGGCGGCGAGCTTCGAGAACTTCTCGCGGATCGGCAGAGCTTCGCCAAAGCGCTTTTCCACCTCGGCGAGGGTGCCGGGCTGAAGCGTGTAGGTGCGCATTTCTATGACCATTGATCTTTCCTCCCCTTCAAGGCCGGCAGGTTAGATCAGGTTTTGTGCGCAGGCGAATCCAGTGGGACGGAAGGCCGGCTGTCCGCGGCCAGGCCGCCAAGGCGCGCAACCCGCCGAAGATGCGCCGGAACAGCGGAGCTGTGGCCCCGCTGCGTCGCGCCGTCAGCCGGGCAGCAGTACGCTGTTGACC
>CAXTXZ010000631.1:0-2539 GCA_964248015.1 uncultured Rhodopila sp.
CATGCTGGACGCGGCGCGGAACTGGCCCGTCCGCCATGCCGCGCTTCAGCACGATGCCATGCCGCCGCAGCATCCGGTATAACGTCACACGCGAAACACCCAACGCTTCTGCGGCGGCTGTCACGTTCTCACTTAGACGCTCCAGCGTTGTCAGCAGCACCGCACGCTCCTCCGGCGAGCCAGGCTTCGGCAGTGTGGCAGGCGGGGCGGCAACAGGCGAGGCATTACCTGACGCGAGGGTTGCTGGCGCAAGGAACCGTTCATCCAGCCCGTGCAGCGAGGACACGTCGATCTCGGGTCCGTCGCCGACAATCACGGCTCGCCGTACGACCGACAACAGTTCGCGAACATTTCCAGGCCATCGGTAACGCAGCAGCGTCGCCATGGCGTCGCTGGCAAACCCCTCAATGCTGCGGTCAAAGTCGCGGGACGCCGCAGCCAGGAAATGGTGCGCCAGCAGGGGAATGTCCTTCTGCCGGTCACGCAACGGGGGCACTGGCAGTGTCAGGACGTTCAGCCGGTAGAACAGGTCTTCCCGAAACCGGCCGGCGCTGATGGCCTGCCGCAGTTGCACGTTTGTCGCCGCCACGATCCGGATGTTCAGGTTGATCAGGTCCCGGCCGCCAACGCGGCGTATCTGGCCTTCCTGCAAAAAGCGCAACAGGTGCCCCTGAAGGTCGATCGGCATGTCGCCGATTTCATCAAGGAACAGCGTGCCGCCATGGGCGTGCTCCAACTGTCCCAGCGTGCGGGCCGCCGCGCCGGTGAACGCGCCTTTTTCGAAACCGAACAGTTCCGAGGCAACCAGGCTCGACGGGATCGCGGCGCAGTTCAGCGCCACGAAGGGGCCGTTCGCGCGTCGCGAGCCGTCATGAATGGCCCGCGCCAGAAGCTCCTTGCCGGTGCCGCTTTCACCAGTGATAAGAACTGGTTCGTCGGTCTTTTCAAAGCGCTCAACAAGTGTCGCGACGTGTCGCATCTCGGCGCTTTCGCCCACCACCATGGCGCTGCTTCCGCTGCCGATTGTCCTTGCCGCGCCAATAAGCGGCGCCGCGCCGGCATCAACGACCACATTTGTCCTGGCCGAAGCCACTTGACGCGCCCCCACTGATTCATAAAGTCGGTTAAGCAGCGCCGGGTCTTCCGCCGCGCGTTCCAGCAACAGCCGGGCGAGCCGCTGCGCCGGAAGGCGAGAAAGGTCTTCAAGGCTGACACGCGTGACAGGAGCCACATCGACGCCCGATGCCCCGTAGGCTTCCCGCAACAATTCATGGGCTTCGGGCATCCTGGATCGATCCCTACGCAGATCTGAACGACACATGTTCCGTTACGTCTTGTTTATCCCAAGTTGCGAATCGGGCGGGATCACGACACCGTGGAGAGTCATCATCAGAAAGAGAGCGTGACAATATCGGAAACAACCTTACCTTTTTGTATGGTGTAAACCTTTATGTGTCTTCAAGTGCATAGGCGTAGGACGACATTACAAACAACCTCTAATTGTAATTGGTGATGATACTTTTCGCATCGTGCCGAGCTTCCTGTGTAGATGCCTGGCATGCTCAAGCAGCTTTGCATGTTATTGCTCCTGCCGACCCTCGCCATGGCTGGACGAAATGCCGCCTCCAGGCCGGTCGCGCCCGTTGCCGCCAACCTGTCACGCTTGTTCATCGCCAACCCGGCGGACGCATGCGAAACGGCGGCGGCCTCGGCAGAGTTGTCCCAGCGCCTTCCGGCTGGCCTTCTACAGTCTATCAGCGAAATCGAAAGCGGCCGAAGCGATGCGGCTACGGGGCGTCTGCGCCCTTGGCCGTGGACGATCAACATGGAGGGCGAAGGGCGGTTTTTCGCCACCCGTCAGGATGCCATCAATGCCGTGAGGACACTCTGGGCGCGCGGCGTGCACTCCATCGACGTCGGTTGCATGCAGATCAACCTGCTCCACCATCCGCATGCTTTCGCCTCGTTGGAACAGGCGTTTGATCCACGCGCCAACGCGTTGTATGCCGCCGTTTTCCTTGCAACGCTGCATGCCGCAAGAAAGGATTGGGCACCCGCCATCGCGGCCTATCACTCAGAGATTTCGGCACGTGGCGACGCTTACCGCGCGCTGGTCCTGCTGCGGTGGCAGACCCCTGGCTCGGCATCCACCAAACTGGCAAATGCGCCCGTGCGCGAAGCAGCCTATGGCGATTTCGCGCCGTCGCAGCAGGTCTATGGCGCTTTTGCCCCGGCGGCCCATGCGTATGGCGCGTTCTCGCTGGCTCGTTGACCGGCATCCAGTCGCGGAGAGGCGTGGGACGCGATGTGGCCATCCCTCGCCCGCATCGACTGCTTGACCAAAACAAGCATGGCGCTTGCCGGCCGTGCGACCCTTGCCAGCCTGTTGATCAGGCCAGCGCCAGCATCACGACGCCGGCACAGATCAGCCCAAGAGCGCCCAGTTGCACGCTGCCTAGCGGTTCGGCGAAGCCATAGTGCCCAATGAACGCCGCCGCGACATAGGAAATCGCGGTGAACGGCATTGCCACCGACATGG
>CAXTXZ010000632.1:0-2538 GCA_964248015.1 uncultured Rhodopila sp.
ACCAGTCGTAGTGCGTCAGGTTGAGGTCGAAGCCGAAGCGGCGGGCGGCGGCGTCGAGCACTTTCAACGATTCAGGCACGGTTTCCTTGCCGATGCCGTCGCCGGGCAGAACCGCGATGGCGTGGGTGCGTGTCATTGCGTCGTGTCCTCCGTGTTGCGGCCAGGGAATAACCGAGCGGCGGGACCGCGCCAAGAGCCTCTGGGGGAGATGTCGTGGCTGTGGCCCTCCATCCGGACGCCGTTATCCGCCGGAAGCTGGCTTGCGGCCACGGACGATGGCCATGCGAAGGCGGCGGCGCTCCTTGTCAACAGGACGGGCAGGCGCAAGTTCGGGCCATGCGCGTGGCTATTGGCGCGTGGGGGTTGTATCTGTCGCTGAAACCAGGCTGGAAACACGCCATGCACATCTCGACCTCACCCGCGTTCAAGCGGAACGCCCACGACGCGCTGGGCAACCCGGGCCTGCAGAAGGCGCTGGCCCGCAGCGGCCCCAGCTTCATTGCCCGCAGGGCGGCGGCGGTGGCGAACCTTCCGGAGTGCGAGCAGCTTCGCGACACTGCCCGCGACATCAAGAACCACGCGCTGGCGAACCTCGATTTCTACCTGGAGGCGTACGAGGCCAAGGTGCTGGAGTCCGGCGGCACGGTGCACTGGTGCGGCGACGCCGACGAGGCGCGGGACGCCGTGCTGAAGATCTGCCAGGACGCCGGCGCGCGCAGCGTGACCAAGGGCAAGTCGATGATCGGCGAGGAAATCGCCATCAACGACCACCTGGAGAAACACGGCATCACGCCGGTCGAGACCGACCTTGGCGAGTACATCATCCAACTGCGCCACGAACTGCCCAGCCACATCATCGCCCCGGCGTTCCACCTCAACATGGAGGACTGGGAGCAAGCGTTTCGTGAAGCCCATGACGACCTGCCGGCCGACCGCGTGTTCAGCGAGCGGCGCGACGTGCTGAGCGAGGCTAGGACCAAGCTGCGGTCGAAGTTCCTCGCGGCGGATGTCGGCATCACCGGGGCCAATTTCCTGATCGCCGAAACCGGCAGCAGCGTGATCGTGACGAACGAGGGCAATGGCGACCTGACGCAAACGCTGCCCCGCGTCCACATCGTGCTGGCGAGCATCGAGAAATGCGTCCCCACGCTAGAGGACGCGACTTCCCTGTTGAGGGTTCTCGCCCGCTCCGCCACCGGGCAGGATTTCTCGGTCTACACCACCTTCTCGACCGGTCCCCGGCGGGCGGGCGACCTGGATGGGCCGGCGGAGTACCATGTCGTGCTGATCGACAACGGGCGGTCGGCGATGCTGGGCACCGATTTCCAGGAGATGCTGCGCTGCATACGCTGCGCCGCCTGCATGAACCATTGCCCTGTCTACGGCGCGATCGGCGGGCATGCATACGGCTGGGTGTACCCTGGTCCGATGGGATCGGTGCTGACGCCGGGGCTGATCGGGGTGGACAAGGCGGGGCACCTGCCGAACGCCTCCACGTTCTGCGGCAAGTGCGAGAGCGTCTGCCCGGTGAAGATCCCGCTGCCCAAGCTGATGCGCCACTGGCGGGAGCGCGAGTTCGAGCGGCACCTGAACCCGGCCTCGGTGCGTACCAACCTCCGCCTGTGGGCGTTCCTGGCGCGGCGGCCGTCGCTTTACCGGCTGGCGACGCGGGCGGCGGCTTTTGGCCTAGGGTTGATCGGCCGGAGGAAAGGCCGGTTCGCCCGCATGCCCCTGGCGGGCGGCTGGACGGCGGGGCGGGACTTGCCGGCGCCCGAAGGCGACACGTTCTTTGCCCGTTATGCGCGCCAGCAGCGGGCGGAGCGGCGCTGATGAGCAAGCAGGCGATGCTGGCCGCGATACGCCGTGGCCTGAAACGCGGCCCCCTCCCCCCGGACCAGGCCGCCATGTTGCGCGAGCGCATGGCAAGGCATCCCCGGCACCTGATCCCGGCGCGGTCACGGCTGCCGCACGCGGAGCAGGTCGATCTGTTCGTGCGGAACGTGGAGCGGGAGTTCGGCTCGGTTGCCCGCGTGGCCGACCGGGAGGCCGTGCCGGGGGCGGTCGCGGACTTTCTCGCGGCGCAGAACCTGCCGGGGTTGCTGGTCGTGGCGCCGCACTCCGACCTGCGCGCCATTCCCTGGTCGTCGCGGCCCTTGCTGGAGGTCCGGGAGGGGCGGGCGGAGGCGACCGACGCGGTGAGCGTCCAGCATGCGTTCGCGGGGATCGCGGAGACCGGCACGCTGATGCTGCCGAGCGGCCCGAACCGGCCGGTGACGCTGAATTTGCTGGCGGACACGGCGATCGCGGTGCTGCGGGCGTCGGCCGTTGTCGGCGCCTATGAGGAGGCGTGGGACAAGCTGCGGGCCGAGATAGGCGCGATGCCGAGGAATGTCATGCTGGTGACGGGGCCGTCGCGGTCGGCGGATATCGAGCAGACGCTTGAACTGGGCGCGCATGGGCCGCGACGGCTGCATGTCGTGCTGGTGGAGGATGCCGTGGCGGTCCAGGCAGCCTGGGCGTGAATGGACTGGCTCGATC
>CAXTXZ010000633.1:0-1125 GCA_964248015.1 uncultured Rhodopila sp.
ACGCGATGCTGCGGCGGCGGGCGGGCTGGTCCGCGCGTTGATGCCGGAGCGACAGGGCAAGTTGGCGGCAATGCAAAAGCCGCACCCGCAATCCCCCTCAGACGCACCACAGGGCAATGTGGAGTTCGGGGGACCGATCCAATGGTTTTCGGTCTCGCTCTCGATCATGGCCGACGATCTTGACCCAGACGCAGTGACGCGCCTGCTTGGCGCCGAACCCGACGATGCGCGCCAGAGAGGAACCTGGACCGCGAAGGGACACCTGTCCTGCTTCGGCATGTGGACCATCTGCCTCCGACGCGAAAAACAACGCAGGAGGATGTCGGTCTCGCTGTCGGCATGCTGCTCGACCGTGTTTCGGCTTCCGCCGAGGCGTGGAGGAATGTCCTGGCCGACGCGAACGCGCGGGTATTGGTTGGCCTGAGCCTCGACGCCTTCAATCGTGGATTCACTTTAACGCCTGACTTGCTGCGGCGCCTCGCCGACCTTGGCCTACGGTTGGATTTCGACATTTACGCCGCTGGTGGCGACATCGTTCACGGCTAACCAACTCGTGTCAGTCTCGGCCTTCCGGCAACGAGTTTGGCTTATTCCTTGGCGGCATCTTCCTGAGCCAAAGGCAAATTACCGCAAGTCGAACGGCGCAGACGGTTGTCGCCATCCTTGCGTCTCGGGCATATATGCCCGATCTTAGGGGCGTGAAACCAACCGACCTTCTCCGCCGCCTTCGTCGCTTGGCATCCAAGCGCGGTTGGGATTTCGAGGAAGCCGAAGGTGCTAACCACACAAAGGTTACGCTCAATGGCCGCATGTCGATGATTGGGCGGCATTCAGGCGATCTTAAGACCGGTGCTTTCCGCGGTATCCTGAAGCAGCCGGACCTGACACCGTCAGACCTGGAGAACTAAAATGCGGCATGCCTATCCCTATGTTGCGGAACCTCAGCCCGAAGGCGGCTGGACCATAACGTTCCCTGATGTGCCCGAAGCGATTACGCAAGGCGATACGGCCGAAGAAGTCGCGGCGATGGCCGAGGACGCGTTGGTGACGGCACTGAGTTTCTATACCGACCAAGGCAGGTCGCTGCCGCGTCCGCAGCCAGCCTTCAACCGCCCGGTGGCAATC
>CAXTXZ010000633.1:1135-2524 GCA_964248015.1 uncultured Rhodopila sp.
TGCGCTGCACGACGCAATGCTTGCGTCGGGCATGTCGAACGTCGTGCTGGGGCATCGTCTTGGCCTTGAAGACAAGGCGGTGCGTCGGTTGCGCGATCCGCTGCACCGCAGCCATATCGACGCAATCGAGGCCGCGCTGCGCGTGCTGGGCCGCCGTCTGGTGGTCGATGTAGCGACATCATCCGAAGGCCTCTGACCGAACGTTGTCGTGGCTTCTTATTCATTTGTTCGGCTGCGCTGGACAACGCCGATGACTTCCATGGCGACACTTCCATGCATCGCGGACGCGGGCGCCTCTCGTTCGACGTCTAACAAGCGAATTTAATGTTTGGCCGGCGTCATCATGCTCGCAAAGCTTTGCGAAGCGCAGTTGGGCTGGGGGCGCACGCGGATCGATGCGCTTTTGCGTCGAGCATTGCATGTTGAGGCATGGCTCATCGGGCGCGTTCGCCGTTTGATGGCCGAAACGTTTAATGACTTCCCAGGAGAAGTTGCGGTTAAGCAATCGGCGGCTCGGCTTCCAGTGTCGAGAGCCACCATCCGTCCCTGGCGAACCAGCACGTGCCGTCGATCGCGTCATCAAGACGGAAGGACCGGACAGCGTCGCTTCCGCCCCGGCGAAACGCCGCGGTCAGTTTCCGGCCAGTCTCCGAGTCCTGGCCTCCAACGCAGGAAATGAACGCGGCCTGCGTGACGAACCGGGCAGGCCACGCCGAGCCATGCGCGGGTTTCCGGATCATCAGCATGCCGCCGGATTCACCTGCCTCATGCAGCGGAAAGAGCCGCCGCCCGCCGACCCGCGCCGCCCCGAGCCAGGCCGGACTGGGCTGGTGACCCCGGCATTGACGTAGAGCGCATCAGCCTCAGGCAGTTGGCCCGCAACACCCGACTGGCCATGCACCGTCACCCAAGGCAGGGAGGCAACGTTCCGCGTGGCGCGAGCGGCCATCCCAGGATCGATTTCATAAGCATGGACCCGCCCTTCCGCGCCGACCAGATGGGCGAGCAGCGTGGTGTAGTACCCCGTGCCCGCGCCGACCTGGACAACGGTTTCCCCCTTCCTTGAGGGCGAGCGCGTCCAACCGCGCCGCATGGGCGCTTGGCTGGCCAATGTTGATGCCACGCGCCGCGTCCAGCGCGACAAGCGTGTCCTGGTAAAGAACCGCAGGATCATCGGTCGGCGTGCGGATGTAGCCCGAGCCAAAGGCATAGATGGACCATGGCCCCGGCCCGGCGAACCGTTCGCGTTCCACCGCGGCGAAGGCCTGTTCGATGCGTCCGTCACGCGCCTGGCCCTGCGCCGTCACCAGGCGCGCGTAAAACATCCTGAGGGCTTCAGAGCGGCGATCACTGGCCATGCGACGTGCTTTGCCCTTCATCCCGCATCCT
>CAXTXZ010000634.1:0-2520 GCA_964248015.1 uncultured Rhodopila sp.
GGGCGTCGATGTTCTCGGGCATGGCGGGTTCCTTATGCGTCTTCCGTGCGGACGGCCTTGGTGGTGGAGGGCGGGGCGCCGGCGGGGCCGGTGATGCTGACTTCGGGCTTGCCGGCCTCCATTTCGCCAAACTGGGTGCAGAAGGCAACCTCGGCGGCGTCGCGGCCGATGCCGATGCGCACGATGCCTTCCGGCGCGGCCATGCGGGTGGGGTCGAAGACATACCAGCCGGGGCCGGAGGGGCCGCGCAGGAAGGCCTCGAACACCGCGTGGAAGTCGGGGGGATCGAGCCGCCAGGCATAGGCGCTGACGTAGCGGGCGGGAACGCCGAGGGCGCGGGCGACGGCGATGCCCAGGTGGGCGAAGTCGCGGCAAACGCCGGAGCGCTGCGAGACGACGTCGTAGGCCGAGGTCAGCGCGTCAGACGAGCCGCTGACGTAATCGACATTGTCGGCGATCCAGTTGCAGATCGCGAGGACGCGGCAGTAGCCGCGGCCCAGGTGGCCGAAGGTCCGCTTGACGAACGGCTCGATCAGGTCGCCCTGGCAGTAGCGGCTGGGATAGAGGTGCGTCAGGACGCTCAGGGGCAGTTCGCCCGGATCGATCTCCCGCACCTCCGACGCGTCTTCCAGGCGGGGGCGCGTTCGCAGGCTGGCCCGGTAGCTGACCTTGAAGCCGCCGGGGGGCGCGATCAGCCTGACGTAGCGGTTGCCGCTTTCCGGCATGGTCCAGTTTTCCAGCGGCATGGGCGGGTCCACGGCGAACTGCTCGTCCTGGATGGCCTGCATGGCAGTCTGTTGCGCATGCAGGTTGAACACGAAGGGCGTGACGGCAGGCACGCGATAACTCAAGTTGGCTTTGACGGAAAAATCCATGGTCGGGTCTACCTCTTGGCGGTGGGTCCTGTCTTCTGCCGGCCCTGCCGGCGCAGCGAAACAGGATGGTGCTGGCTTCCCGCATTCGTGTCACGATCCGGGCAGGCCAGCCATGCGGCGGACGAGCGTCTATACGTTTTCGTGAGGTGAACTTCGGTTAATCTGGTCGCATATGTTTGCGCTCATTCGCCTGATCGGCCTTTCCCGGCCAGATGATCGGTCACTCAAGGAACCCCTGTCGTGCAGATACGTGCCGGCTTCGAAATCACATACCAATGCCCCCGGCCAACGCCCATGCTGCTGGCCCTGAGCGTGCACCCGTCGCGCATGCAGGACGTCATGGGGCCGCATCAAATCCATTTCGATCCGTGGATCGGCGCGTCGGAGTACCGCGACGGGTTCGGCAACATCTGCCATCGCATCGTGGCCCCGGCCGGACGGTTGCGGATCTTCACGGAGTTCCTGGCCAGCGATCCCGGAACGCCCGATCCCGTGGTGCCGCATGCGCGCCAGCACGCCGTGGAAGACCTGCCGGACGAGGCGCTGGTGTACCTGCTGGGCAGCCGCTACTGCGAGACCGACCGGCTCACGCAGCTTGCATGGTCTCTGTTCGGGCACACGCCCGAGGGTTGGGGCAGGGTGCAGGCGATCTGCGATTACGTGCACAACCGGATCGAATTTGGCTACCACCACGCCGATCCCACGCGGTCGGCTTACACTGGGCATGCCGACGAACACGGGGTGTGCCGCGACTTCGCGCATCTCGCGGTGACCTTGTGCCGCTGCATGAACATCCCCGCGCGCTACTGCACGGGCTACCTGGGCGACATCGGCATCCCGCCAGTGGACGCGCCGATGGATTTCAGCGCGTGGTTCGAGGTCTACCTCGGCGGCCACTGGCACACGTTTGACGCGCGCCACAACACGCCGCGCATCGGCCGCATCCTGATGGCGACGGGACGCGACGCGACGGACGTGGCGCTGTCAACCATCTTTGGCCCAAGCTCGCTGGTCGGCTTCAACGTGGTGACGGACGAAGTCCGTTAGTTCTACTGTGTCACTTTTCCTCCCACATAGGATAAATGACGGATCATGATGCGTCCCAAACGTCTGCGAGCGAGGATCGGCTCACGGCGTATCTTGCTGGGATAACCAGAGTGCTGGGCCATGCCAGCCGGATCTACTCGGCGCGGGCCTGCTGCACGGGATTGCTGCCGCCCGGCGAGCGCAAGAGCATCGAGCCGATGGCCGCCAGGGCTGAGCCGGATCAGGTGCAGGCCGCCCGCCAGTCGATGCACCACATGGTGGCCAAGGCCGCGTGGGACGACGCGGCGGTGCGCCGGCGGGTAGTGTCGGCGATTGAGCGGCATGGGCCGGTCGCCTACTGGATCGTCGATGGCGCCGGGTTGCCGAAGAAGGGCGGGCATTCGGTCGGCGTGGCCCGGCAATACTGCGGGCAGCTTGGCAGGCATGACAACTGCCGGGTGGCGGTCAGCCTGCCGGTGGCCAATGACGAGGCCAGCCTGCCGATCGCCTGCCAGCTTTCCCCCTCAAGACCAATTCGCACGCGAGCGGATCAAGAGACCTGCCCTACCCCAAGGCTTCCAGCCACGGGGAGCCGTTACCGCGGCCTGAACGCCATGTG
>CAXTXZ010000635.1:0-1964 GCA_964248015.1 uncultured Rhodopila sp.
GTACGCTTGCTTCGGGAGCAAGAGGCCGGAGGTTCGAATCCTCTCGCCCCGACCAACCCTTTTCAGATGCGCTTCCCGCTCGCGGCGTCGAACAGGTGCAGGGCATCGGGCGCCAGCGACACCGCGCCCGTCTCCCCCACCGGGGCCGCGCCCGTCAGCTTCGCCAGCAGCGCCGTGCCGTCCGCCATGCGGCCATGCACCAGCGTTTCCGAACCCAGCGGCTCCACAAGCTCGACCGTCAACGGAATGCCGTCGTCGGCAAGCGAAACGTGCTCCGGCCGGATGCCGAGCGTCACCGCGCCCGACGGGCCTCCGGCGCAGGGCAGCGGAATAACCTGGCCGCCCGAAAGCCGGACCGCGCCGCCCGGCAGCAGTTCGGCAAGCAGGAAGTTCATTGCCGGCGCGCCGATGAAGCCCGCCACGTACACGTTGGCCGGGCGGGCGAACACCTCCATGGGCGTCGCAAGCTGCGCCGCCCGCCCGCCGTCCAGCACCAAGAGACGGTCGCCAAGGGTCATCGCCTCCACCTGGTCATGCGTGACATACAGGCTGGTGACGCCCAGGCGCCGCTGCAAACGGCGGATCTCGGCGCGCATCTGCACGCGGAGCTTGGCATCGAGGTTCGACAGCGGCTCGTCGAACAGGAACAGCTTGGGGTTGCGCACGATGGCCCGGCCCATCGCCACCCGCTGCCGCTGACCGCCCGACAACTGCCGAGGCTTGCGGTCCAGCAATGCCTCGATGCCCAGAAGCGCCGCCGACGCCCGCACTTGCGCTGCAATCTCGGCGCGGGAAAGGCCGCGGATGCGCAGCGCGTAGGCCATGTTGTCGAACACCGTCATGTGCGGATAGAGCGCGTAGTTCTGGAACACCATGGCGATGTCGCGCGCCGCCGGGTCGAGCGCCGTGATGTCGCGCCCATCCAGCACGACGCGCCCGGCGCTGGGCGTCTCCAGCCCGGCGACCAGGCGCAGCAGCGTGCTCTTGCCGCAGCCGCTGGCGCCCACGATCACCAGCATCTCGCCGTCCGTGAGCAGGAGGTCGATGCCGTCCAGGACCGGCGCCGCCCCGAACCGCTTGGCGATCCCGCGCAGCTCCAGCGCCGCCACCTTACTTGTCGCCCTCGGCCAAGCCCTTGACGAACCAGCGCTGCATCAGCAGCACCACCGCGACCGGCGGCAGCAGCGCCAGCACGGCGGCGGCCATCACCCGGTTCCACTCGGTCTGCGATTCCGTGCCGATCATCTTGACGATGCCGATCACCACCGTGTCGAGCCGCGGGTCGGTCGCGACCAGGAGCGGCCACAAGTACTGGTTCCAGCCATACACGAACAGGATCACGAACAGCGCCGCGAGGTTCGGGGCGGACACCGGCAGCAGGATGTCGCGCAGGAACCGCCACGGCCCGGCGCCGTCCATGCGCGCGGCCTCCATCAGCTCGTCCGGCACCGCCAGGAACACCTGGCGGAACAGCAGGGTCGCGGTGGCCGACGCGATCAGCGGCACGGTCAGCCCGGTGAAGCTGTTGATGAGGCCCAGGCCCGCCATCACCGAGTAGGTCGGGATGATCCGCACCTCGACCGGCAGCATGAGGGTGAGGAAAATGACCCAGAACGCGAGCGTCCGGCCAGGCCAGCGGAAAAACGCGACGGCATAGGCGGACAGCACGGAAATCACGATCTTGCCCACCGTGATCGCCAGCGCCATGCCGAAGCTGACCAGCAGCATCCGCCACAAGGGCGTGACCCCCGGCCCGCCCGCGCGCAGCACGTCCGCGTAGATGCCGAGGCCGCCGAGGTCCGGCAGCAGCGACAGCTCCCCCCGCGCGATGGCGTCGGCCGGCTGCGTCGATCCCGCCAGCGCCAGCCAGACCGGCAGCGCGAACAGCAGCACGCCGGCGCACAGAACCCCATGCGCCAGCCAGTCAGTCCGCCCGCCGGCCTCCCAGGAAGCGGAATTGCAGC
>CAXTXZ010000635.1:1974-2518 GCA_964248015.1 uncultured Rhodopila sp.
AGCGCCTCGCAAATGCCGATGGGTCATGTAAATCCTTGGCCGGGGCTGCGGGGCCGCCGCCAGCCAGTCATACCGGCAGCCCTTTGGGCTGACCGGTATGCGCGCGGGGTTGGTGGGTCGCCGAAACGCGAAGCGTTTGCGGCTGAGGCCGCGCGCCAAAAGCGACTCTGATGCCGGTCGCCCGACAGGGCGGCTGGCATCAGTCCGCACGCCGGCGTCCCAGGAAGCGGAATTGAAGCGCCGTCAGCGCGACCACGCCCCCCATCAGCAGCACCGATTGCGCCGAGCTTGAGCCGAGGTCGAGGTTCACCACCCCGTCCCGGTACACCTTGACCACCAGCGTCTCGGTCGCCTTGCCCGGCCCCCCGCCGGTGAGCGCCTGGATGGTGCCGAAGGTGTCGAAGGCGGCATAGACGAGGTTCACCACCAGCAGGAACAGCACGGTGGGCGCCAACAGCGGCAGGGTGATGGTGCGGAAGCGGCGCCACCCGCGGGCGCCGTCCATGCGCGCCGCCTCCGTCACCGTGCGCGGGATCGCCTGCAA
>CAXTXZ010000636.1:0-2518 GCA_964248015.1 uncultured Rhodopila sp.
GCGCATGCGCCTTTTGCGGGAACTTCGTGAAAAGCTGTTGAAGCAAGGTGATGAGATAAGCATTCGCTGACTTGGCGCGACCGGGTTCGACTGGAAGTAGTTCGCATTATAAGGGATAGCGATCATTAGTCCCTGACGCCGTTACCCTCCCGTGCTGGCTTACCGCACTACGGCCGCCGTCACTTCGGGCGATGCACGACAGCCGGCGCCAGGGCTTTCCAGCATCAGTCAAACAGCGAGTCGATGGCATCCTGCCGCAAATCCGGGTTGGCGGCGACTTGCGCCTGGGTCTGCACGCCATGGTTCACGAACGGCGCGCTCACCACCACCATTTCCATCTCCAGCGGGGGCGCGTCGCCCGGCATGATGTCGGTCAGCATGGTCTCGACCTGCTGCAGGTGCTGGATCGCCCGCCGGATGCGCTGGCCGGTGACATCCTGGAACGAGCAAGCCTCGAAGATGGCGTTGACCTCCTCGTTCACGGCATCCATCATGGCCGGGTCGTTCTTGCCTTCCCGCAGCCGGTCGCCGATCGCCTCGGCCGCTTCCATGATCCGGTTCGCCGCCGTCTCCGTCGCCTGCACCACGGCCTCCAGCTCCAGGCCGCTGTTGCGCGAGGCCGCGGTTGGCGCGGCGATCACGCCGGCGATCTGCTCGCGGATGCCCTTGATCTGGCCGGACAGGTTGTTCTCGCTGAAATCCATCAGCTCAACCGTCGCATGGATCTCCGCGCTGAGCTCGGCGATCCGCCGGTCGACGAAACTGCGCAACTCGCCCATTTCCGCCCGAATGGTCGCGGAGACGGCCTGCTGGATTTGCTCTGCCTGGTTTGCCACGATGTCCGCCTGATGCCAGTTCCGCTCCATCGAAGCGCATCGCGGTTAATATCCGGTAAACGCGTTGTCGCCAGCATGTGGGCCGCCAGCATGTGGGCCGCCAGCGAATGGGCCTTCAGCACGCGGAGGGACGCCAGCGCCGCAGCAGCAGGGCGTTGCAAACCACGCTGACGGAGGACAAGGCCATCGCGCCGCCGGCGACCATCGGGCTGAGGGCGCCCATCGCCGCCAGCGGCAGTCCCAGCACGTTGTAAGCGAACGCCCAGAAAAGCCCCTGCCGGATCTTGCGCACGGTGCGGCGCGATATCGCGATGGCGTCCGCCACGAGGGACAGGTCGGCGCGCATCAGCGTGATGCCGGCGGCCTGCATGGCGACATCCGTGCCGGTTGCCATGGCGATGCCGATGTCGGCGGCGGCCAGGGCAGGGGCGTCGTTGATGCCGTCGCCCACCATGGCGACGACCGTGCCCGCGGCGCGAAGCCGAGCGATCGCCGCCGCCTTTTCCGCGGGCAACGCCTGCGCCTCGATGTCGTCGATGCCGCATTGGGCCGCGACGGCGCGCGCGGCTGCCTCGTTGTCTCCGGTCAGCATGACGGCGCGCAGTCCCATCCCCCGCAACCGCCGCACCGTCCCCGGCGCGCTGGGCTTGACCGTGTCGGCGAAGCCTAGGACGGCCAGCAACCCAGGATGGGGCGCTGTCTCGGCCAGGAAGGAAACGGTCTGCCCGGCCTGCATCATCGCCGCCGCGTCCTGCCGCAGCGGTTCCAGGTCGATCGCATGCCGCGCCATCAGGCGGGCGTTGCCGAGAAGCAGGGAGCGGTTGTGGACGGCGCCGGAGACACCTAGGCCAGGCATGGCCCGGAAATCATCGGCCGGCGCCAGGTTCAGTCCCTGTGCCGCGACCCGGACCGCCGCGGCCAGGGGATGTTCGCTGCCAGCCCCCAAGGCGGCGGCGTCGCCGAGGCGATCGGCGGGAACGACGCCAGCCAAGGCCGGCTTGCCGGAGGTGAGGGTGCCGGTCTTGTCAAAGGCGACAACTTGCGCGGCGTGGGCACGCTCCAGCGCTTCCGCGTCGCGGATCAGGATGCCATGGCGGGCCGCCACGCCCGTGCCCGCCATGATCGCCGTCGGCGTCGCCAGCCCGAGGGCGCAGGGGCAGGCGATGACCAGCACCGAGATGGCGTTCAGCAGGGCGACGGAGGGGGCCGCGCCGGCAAGCAGCCAGCCGGCCAGGGTCGCCAGCGCCAGCGCCAGCACGACCGGGACAAACACGGCGCTGACCCGGTCGGCGAGGCGCTGCGCCGGCGCTTTTGACCCCTGCGCGCTTTCAACCATGCGCACGAGCCCCGCCAGCATGGTTTCCGCGCCGACCGCGCTCGCGTCGATCGTCATGTGCCCGGCGGTGTTGATGGCGCCGGCCGCGACGGCGTCGCCGACGCCGCAATCGACCGGCAGGCTTTCGCCGGTCAGCATGGACGCATCGACCGCGCCGCCGCCATGGATGATGCGGCCATCCACCGCGATCCGCTCGCCAGGGCGCACGACGACCCGGTCGCCGGGACGCACGGAAGCGATTGGGACGTCCTCGGTGACGCCGCCGCGCTCGACGCGGGCCACGTTGGGGCGCCGGCGCATCCGCGCGCCGCGCGCACGTGGTGCCGAAGCGCGCGCCCTGCTGCGC
>CAXTXZ010000637.1:0-2514 GCA_964248015.1 uncultured Rhodopila sp.
CGTATCGCAAGCTTGCGATGCAATACCATCCCGACCGCAACCCGAACGACAAGCACGCGGAGGCCAAGTTCAAGGAGCTGAACGAGGCTTATGACGTGCTGAAGGACGACCAGAAGCGCGGCGCTTACGACAGGTTTGGCCATGCGGCGTTCGAGGGCGGCGGCGCGGGCGCGGGTCCCGGCATGGGCGGGTTCGATTTTTCGGCGGGCGGCGACCTTGGGGACATCTTCGACCAGATGTTCGGCATGGGCCGGCGCGGCGGCGGCCAGCGGACACGCACCGGCAATGACTTGCGCCAGGGCGTCGAGATCGATCTGGCCGAGGCCTTCACCGGCGCCAAGACCAACATCCGCGTGCAGACCCGCGTCAAATGCGAAGCCTGCGAGGGCAGCGGCTCGCAGGACAAGAACCAGTCGGCGCAGACTTGCCCGAATTGCCAGGGTTCCGGCAAGGTGCGGGCGCAGCAGGGCTTCTTCCTGATCGAGCGCACCTGTCCGACCTGCGGCGGCCAGGGCCGCGTCATCCGCAACCCATGCCGCGTTTGCCAGGGCGCCGGCACGGTGCAGAGGGAACGCAGCTTGCAGGTGGCGATTCCGGCGGGCGTGGAGGATGGCACGCGCATACGCCTGACAGGCGAGGGCGAGGCCGGCGGCCAGGGCGCGCAGAACGGCGATCTTTATGTCCATGTCTCCATACGCCCGCACGAGTTCTTTCAGCGCGAGCAGGCCAACATCCTGCTGCGCGTGCCCATCCGGATGACCCAGGCAGCGCTTGGCGACGACGTCGAGGTGCCGGTGATCGATGGATCGAGCGCCAAGGTGAAAATCCCGCCGGGAACCCAGACAGGCGATCAGTTCCGCTTGCGTGGCAAGGGATTCTCGGTTCTGCGCAGCCCGGCGCGGGGCGACCTGTTTATCCAGGTCGCCGTTGAGACGCCGCAGAACTTGTCCGCCAGGCAGCGGGAATTGCTGGAAGACTTCGAAGCCGAGGCGCGGAAAGGCAGCAAGGGCAGCCCGGACCACGAAGGCTTCTTCGCCAAGGTCGCGGCATTTTTCGAACGCGGACGCGGCTGAGGCGGCGTCCATCGTTCAGGCGGTGCCTTCACTGCTTGCCTGGCAAGAGCGGCGCATGGCGCAGGCTGGACACGCCCTAGGCGACGCAGCAGAATCAGCCCCGTTGGAACGTCAGCGGCGGAGGGAAGGCATGGGCATCGGCATTGCCGGCGTGACAGGACGCATGGGCAGCTTGCTGGTGGAGGAAGTCCAGGCCGCGGGCCTTGCCCTGGCAGGGGGAACCGCCCGGAGCGACCGGATGCCTGTTGGCGTGACGTATTTCAGCAGCATCGAATTGCTTGCCGCGGCGTCCGATGCCGTCATTGACTTCACCCATGCTTCCACCGCTCAGGCCGCCGCCGCCGCCATGGCGGCTTCGGGCAAGCCCTGGATTCTCGGCTCCTCTGGCCTGTCCGCCGCCGATGAGGCCGCGGTGAAAGCCGTTGCCGGCAAAATTCCGGTTGTCTACGCCGCTAATTTCTCCGCTGGGGTCAACCTGGTGCTGGCGCTGGCTGAACGGATGGGCGCCGCCCTGCCCGCTGACAGCTACGATGCCGAAATCCTGGAAATGCACCATCGGCAGAAGGTCGATGCGCCCTCTGGGACCGCCATTGGCCTTGGCCGAGCGGTTGCGAGGGGACGTGGGGTGGCGCTGGAGGATGTGATGGAAAGTGGCCGCCACGGCCACACCGGCGCACGCAAGACCGGAGCGATCGGCTTCGCGGCCCTGCGCGGCGGGCAGGTTGTGGGTGAGCACAGCCTGACGTTCGCCGCCGGGGCTGAGCATATCGTCCTGACACATCGTGCTTTCGACCGGCGCACCTACGCCACCGGCGCGGTCCGTGCCGCCCTGTGGGCCATTGGGCGGCCACCGGGCCTTTATTCCATGATGAACGTGCTTGGCATGGCGTAGACCGGTATCGCCCTGACCTTCAACCAGGACGGTCGCGACTTGGTTCATCCCGTCCGGCTTGACCCCACCGGCCGTTTCCGCCACACAGCGCCCACTTTGGCATCCGCCAGCGGCCGCCATCCCGGCGGGCCGCAACCCACTGCCATGCGAGAGACATCACCCCATGCGGGATACGGGCGAGTATCTTTTCACTTCGGAATCCGTCTCCGAAGGTCATCCCGACAAGGTCGCCGACCGGATCAGCGACACGGTGCTGGACGCATTCCTGGCCGCCGACCCCTATGCCCGCTGCGCCTGCGAGACCTTGGTCACCACCAACCGCGTCATCCTGGCCGGGGAAACCCGCGGGCCGGAGACAATCACCCCGGAGTTGCTGACCCACCTGGCTCGCATGGCGATCAAGGACATCGGCTATGAGCAGGAAGGCTTCCATTGGGCCAACGCGGAGGTTGGCGTCTTCCTGCACTCGCAATCGAGCGACATCGCGCAAGGCGTGGACAGCGCCGGCAACAAGGACGAGGGCGCCGGCGACCAGGGCATCATGTTCGG
>CAXTXZ010000638.1:0-2510 GCA_964248015.1 uncultured Rhodopila sp.
CCTCGCTTTGCATCTCGTCCAGCCGGGAGGCGGTTCGTTCAAACATCTTTGCGTTCTCGCCGCGCTGATACAGCTTGTCCGGCGGCGCTTCGGCTGAGGCTATCAGCTTCACTCGCTGATCGTACAGCGTGTCCACCAGCACGATGAACCGACGGGCGGCATCATAGTTCTCGGGTGACAGGCGGGGGATGTCGTCAAGGATCAGCGTGTGAAACTGCATGGCGATGGCAAGATAGTCGCCAGCGCCCAAAGGCATGTCGCACAGGCGCTCGAAGTCGCAGCGCGCCACGCCATCGGCGGCCAGCGGCAGAAGCAGGTTTCGCCCCGTCACCGTCAGCGTCACCGGGCTCGCCGCGGCGCCTCCGGTCAAACGCCCGAACGCTTCATCCAGCGCCCGACGCGCCATTGCGTCCGGCGGCACGTGCCAGGTGCGCAGCCCGCGCAGCCTTTCGCGCCGGTAATCCCGCGCGCCGTTCATCACCAGAAGCTCCAGCCGCTGCTTGATCAGCGCAATGAACGGCAGGAACGCGTCGCGGCCCGGCTGGCCCTTGAACAGGTCGTCGGGCGCGGTGTTCGAGGTCGTCACCACGACCACGCCGCGGTCGAACAGCGCCTGGAACAGCCGCCCCAGGATCATCGCGTCGGCGATGTCGTTGACCTGGAACTCGTCAAAGCACAACAGCGCCGACTCGGTGGCGATCTGGGCCGCCAGCGGCGGGATCGGATCGGCGACGTCCGGGTGCGCCTTTTTCCAGGCATGGATGCGTGCGTGGACGTTCTGGATGAAGCGGTGGAAGTGGATGCGCTGCTTGCGCGGCACCACGGCGGTTTCGTAGAACAGGTCCATCAGCATGGACTTGCCGCGGCCGACCTCGCCCACGAGGTACAAGCCAACCGGCACATATTCCTCGGCGTGGCGGCGATGCAGGATGCGCGACAGGAAGCTGACGCTTTCGCCGACAAAGGGCCTGGGATCGTAGCCGCGCAACCGCTCCCACAGGTCTTGCAGCCGCTCGATCGCGTGCTCCTGCGCCGGGTCCGCCGCCAGCGTGCCGGCGGCGACCATCGCGCGATATGCCGGCAACGGGCCGGCCGCCTGCGTCAAGGAGGGCGGAGGTGGATGATCCATGGCGAACGCCCAAGCAGATAGCGCGTTCCGTCATGAAAGCCTAGGCTCTTTACGATCATGACCGATGCAACCCTGCTCCCCATACTGCCGCATGTGATCGCGCTGGTGAAACAGGCCGGAACCTCCCTCGCCGCCGAGTTCAGCCGGCCAGGCGGCCCGCGCTCCAGCGACCTCGACACCTCGCCCATCGACACTGAAATCGAGTTGTTCCTGCGCGAGCGGCTGACGGCGTTGCTGCCGGCCCGCTTCGTGGGCGAGGAGGCCGGCGTGCTGGCGGCGGCGGCGAACGGCTTCTGCTGGGTGGTCGATCCGCACGACGGCACAAGGGCGTTCCTGGAGGGCCGCCGCGGCAGCGCCATCTCCGTCGGGTTGCTGCATCAGGGCGCGCCGGCGCTGGGCGTGGTCTATGCGCCCACCAGCCCGGACCGCGGGCCGGACCTGATCGCCTGGGCGCGCGGCGGACGCATCACGCGCAACGGCGTGCCTGTCGATATCGACCTGAGCCGCCGGAACCTCGGCCCGGCCGACATCGTGTTCCTCAACCATGGCGCCGCCCAGCGCCCCGCCTGGAACAGCTCGGCCTGCGCGCCCGCGCGGTTCATGCCGCTGCCGTCCATCGCCTACCGTCTGGCGCGGGTGGCCGTGGGCGACGGCCTCGCCACTGTCACGCTGCGGCCGGTCAACGCGCACGACATCGCCGCCGGGCACGCCCTGTTGAGCGCCGCCGGCGGTGTCCTGGTTGCCGAGGACGGCGTGCCGGTCCGCTACGACGCTGATGGGGCCAGCCGCCCCTTCGCCTGCTTCGGCGGCGCGCCGCAAGCGGTGGCGGCACTGCGGTCCCGCGCCTGGCGCGGCAGCACCGAGCTCCGGCGCATCCCCCGCGTCACGCTGGCCGGGCCACGCATGGCGGAGAACCAACGTTTCGACCGTGCGCTCGGCTGCATGCTGGGCCTGGTGATCGGCGACAGCTTGGGCAGCCAGGTGGAGTTCCTCGATGCCGCGACGATCCACGCGCGCTATCCGGGCGGCGTGCGTGATCTGGCCGACAGCCCAGTGTGGCGGACGCTGGCCGGCCAGCCGACGGACGATTCCGAACTGGCGCTGGCGCTGGCGCGGAGCCTGGCGCGCACCGGCGGTTACCATCCGGATGACGTGATGACCGCTTATCGCCGCTGGTTTGCCTCCGCGCCGTTTGACTGCGGCAACACCATCGCCCAGGCATTCGGCTCGGCGGACGCTCCCGATCCCGACAGCCAGAGCAACGGCTCGCTGATGCGCGTCGCGCCAATCGGCGTCTGGGCCGCCAACCCTGGGAACGCCGCGCGAGCCGCCAGCCTGGACTCCGCGTTGTCGCATCCCCATCCGGTCTGTCGCGCCGCCT
>CAXTXZ010000639.1:0-2509 GCA_964248015.1 uncultured Rhodopila sp.
TGCCGCGCCGCCTCGTTGACATTTCCTCGCCGCTGAAGGCCGGGATTCAAAGCGATCCACCGCATATGTTGCCCAAGATCGACTACAAGGATCATCATGACACCGCTCCGGCCATGGCGGAGTACATGGGCGTCCGGGTGGATCAGCTTCCGGACGGCGAATACGCGGCGGTCGAGGTGGCGACGATCAGCACCCATAACGGCACGCACATGGATGCGCCTTACCACTTCTTCTCCAGCATGAACCACGCCTTGAAGCCGGGTGGCGAGCCGTCCTGGCGGATCGACGACGTGCCGCTGGACTGGTGCTTCCAGCCGGGGGTCAAGCTGGATTTCCGGCACCTGCCCGACGGCTACGTGGCCACCCCTGGCGACGTGGAGGCTGAGTTGAAGCGCATCGGCCACGAACTCCGGCCGCTGGAGATCGTCATCGTCAACACCGCGGCCGGCGCGCGTTACGGCCAGGATGACTTCGTTGACACCGGCAGCGGCATGGGCAAGGCCGCGACGATGTGGCTGACGGAGCGCGGCGTGCGCGTGGTGGGAACAGACGCCTGGAGTTGGGATGCACCGTTCTCCTTCACGCGCGAGAAGGTGAGGGCGACGGGCGACGCGGGCCTGATCTGGGAAGGCCACCGTGCCGGGCGGGAAATCGGCTACTTCCAGATGGAGAAGCTTGGCAACCTCGCGGCCTTGCCGCCGGACGGCTTCGACGTGATCTGCTTCCCGGTCAAGGTGCATCGGGCGTCCGCCGGGTGGACGCGGGCGGTGGCAATGTTCAACGAATGAGCGATCCGTCTTAAAGGGCTGATGGCGGGCTGTTGGGCGGCCTTGGGACGTGTTAAGGCATCAAGCCATAGGGATGGATTGCCACGATGTCCACGTTTCGCGTTCCTGACATCCATTGCGACGCTTGCATTCGGTCCCTGGCCGGAGCCGTGAGGGATTTGGACGCGCAGGCGACGCTGCAGGCCGATCTGCGAACCAAGCAGGTCACGGTGAAGACCGCCGCCACCGACGCCGAAGTCGCCGCGGCTTTCAAAGAGGCCGGCTTCATGGTTGAGCCGGCCTGATCAGAACCAAGTTGACTTGTCCACGACATTGCGCAGGGGCCGGCCTTCGGCGAAAGCGCGGCAGTTGCCCTCGATGACCTGAAAGCGCCGCTCGTTCAGGTGCGGGCCGTAGCCGGCCATGTGCGGGGTCAGCAGGACGTTCGGCAGACCCCAGAGCGGATGCGAGGCAGGCAAGGGTTCCTGTTCATAGACATCAAGGCCGGCGCCGGCGATCTGGCCTGAACGCAAAGCCGCAACCAGATCGTCCAGTTTCGTTGTCATGCCCCGGCCAATGTTGATGAAGAACGCGCCGGGCTTCATCAGGCGGAACCTTGCGGCGTTGAAGAAACCCTCGGTCGCTGGCGTGTGCGGCACCGTCAGTATGACGAAATCAGCCTGCGGCAGCAGCGTATCCAGCGCCTCTGGCTGGTGCAGCTCCGCCACGTGGCCCGGCTTGTCTGTCCGCCGTGCATCCGCCGCGATCACCCGCACGCCGAATGCCGTTAGCAGCCGAGCGGTTTCGGCGCCGATGCCGCCGAGGCCAACGATGAGGGCGACAGAACCGGGCAGGGGGACGACACCTTGGTCCTCGGGCGATTTCTTCCACTCGCGCCGCAACTGCTGGGGAATGTAGACGTGAAAGCCCCGCGCGAAGGCGAGCACGAACGCCAGGATGTGGGCGCTGATATGGTCATTGTAGATTTCACGGAAGTTCGTGACGATCAAGGGATGCGCAACCAGTTCCGGATAGTAGTAACCGGCGGGTGGCGCGGCCTGAGGCGCCTGCAGCCAGCGCAGCTTCCGCCCTTTCGCCAGAAGGGCCGCCGGCAACGTGCCGAAGGCGGCATCGGCGTTGACGATTGCCTCCGCGGCGGTGTCCAGATCCTCGGCCACCACGATCTTCACGCCGGGAACGGCATCGGAGAGACGGGCTGCCCAAGTGCGCGTCAGTTCGCTCTGCGGCGGCAGCATCAGGAAGGTGAAGGCGTTGGTGCTGGTCATTCGGCTTCCCTGGGGCGTTTCATCCGCCATACTGCCCTGGTCAGGCGCCGCTGACAAAGTGGCGCCCTGCAAGCTGATCTCACGGCCCGGCAGGCGCGCGGGCCACGCCCTCCGGTTTGTAGCCGTCGGTCAAGGCTTGCAGGAAACTGACGATGTCTTCGATTTCCTGGGCAGAGAGGGGAGGCGCATCGCCCACGTGCCGGCCGAAGGGCGGCTCCTTGTTGATGTTGTCGTGAAAAAGCGCCGGCAGGTCATCAAACTTCCTGACGCCGCCACTGCCCGACGACGGATACCATTTCCGCGGCGCCACATCCCGCTCGGCATAGAATGTGACCACATCGCGCAAGGAGTGCATGACGCCGTTATGGAAAAAGCTTTGGCGCAGCGCGACGTTGCGCAGGGTGGGGGTCATGAACAGGCCGCAATAGCCTGGCTGGTCAAGGTAGTCGCGACGAT
>CAXTXZ010000640.1:0-2508 GCA_964248015.1 uncultured Rhodopila sp.
TGCCCAGCAAGTACGAGATCGAGGAAACCGACTACGGCTTCGTCGCCACCACGGTCGTCGAGGTGCTGAACCCGCCGCGCGCCCACCGCGTCACCGGCTCGACCGAGCCGACGACGACGCGCACCATGAGGAACCACTGGTACCTGCCGTTCGCCCGCCGGATGGACATGGCCTACCCGAGCGGCCTGCGCCACATCATCATCAACTGCGCGACGCCGATCGAGGACGGCCGCATCCAGTTGGTGCAACTGCTTTACCGCAACGACACGGAGGAGCAGTGCCCGACGCAGGCGCTGATCGACTGGGACGCCGCCGTGGTCTACGAGGACCGCGACATCCTGGAAGCCACCGACCCGGACGCCGCGCTGGACCTGGCCCACCGCACCGAGGCGCACATGACCTCGGACCGGCCCGGCCTTATCATGCGCCGCCGCCTGCTGGAACTGCTGGCGGCGCAGGGCGACCCGGAGGTGACGCGCAACTACGCGACCGCTGGGGCTTGAAGCTGAGCAATGGCGTTCTGTCAGAAGCTCCGCATCTTTCCGGGGTTGAGCAGGCCGGCGGGATCGGCCAGCCGCTTGAAGCGCAACTGATCGGCGTCCACCCGCTTATGGCCGGCGCCGTCCTCCAGCGTGTAGGCGTGTGGGTCGGCGACGGAAACGCCGAGCGCCCGGTGCGCCTCGATGATTTCCGACAGGCGGTCGTCGGTGGTGTAACGAAAGAGCGGCAGCCCGCTGGCCGTCACCTGGCCGCCGACGCGCAGGAACTCCAGGTGGGGGATCAGTTCGCCTCCGAAGCGGGCCTCGGTTTCGGCCACGCTTTCCAGCAGCCGCCCGGCCGGATGCAGCGTTTGCAGATAGGTCACCGAGCGGTCGCGCTTCAGCATCCGCAACGTGGTGTGGTTCCAGGCGTACTCGTAGAGCGGCACCTCGCCCGGAGCCTCCGCCGTCGGCTGCTCGAAGGTGACGGCCCCATGAGGGGAACCACTGGTCAGCAACGACTTGAAGGCTGGGACCGATGGCTCCGCGATCATCGCGATCAGGATGGCTTGCCCGTCGGGGCAATGGGTCCGGATCGGACGGAAAGCCTCCGGGATTGGCCAGGCGATGGGCGAGGCCAGTTTCTTGACGATGCCATCCGCCAGCGCCACCGCGTGGCCGAACCGCGCCGCGTCCCCGAACGTCGGGAAGGCGACGATCAGGTCGATCCAGGGCCATGCGGGCGCCAGCGGCATTTCCAGCGCGGTGATCAGGCCGGTGGCGCCGTAGGCGTGGTTGACCGCGCCCGCGTCGGCGTCGCGCAGGGCAAGGACCCTGGGTTCCGCTTCCATCGTCACGACCCGCGCCGCGCCGACGTTGCCGGTTTCCCGCAGGCCGCCCCAGGTGACGGAGCCTATGCCGCCCGACCCGCCGGCGACGAAGCCGCCGATCGTGGCGGTGCGTTTGGTCGATGGATGCATCCGCAGCTCCCAGCCGTGCGGGCGCGTTTCCCGGTCGATGTCGATCAGCTTGCGGCCCGGGCCGACGCGGATCATGCCGGGACGCTGCCACTCGATCGCGTCGAGCGCCGTCATGTCCAGCACCACGCCGCCCCGCAGCGGCACCGCCTGGCCGTAGTTGCCGGTTCCGCCGCCGCGCGCGGTGACCGGCACGTTGTGGCGGAAGCAGGCGGCGGCGACGCGGACGACTTCGGCCTCGGTGCGCGGGCTGACGACCGCCTGCGCCACGCACCCCCGCAACCGCCGGTTCAGCACCGGGCTGTACCAATGGAAGTCGCGCGATTTCTGCCGCGCCAGCACGGGGTCTGTCGTCAACGGAATGCCGGAAAGATCATCCAGCAGGCGACCCAGCGCTTCCATTCCGGCTCCTTGTGAGTTTGACTCTTCCGTTCCAAGCACATCGGATGCCAACATGACCCAACCCTGGTTCCCGGCCACCGTGCCGGACGACACGTGGCTGCGACGGGCGCAGGTCCCGGCCGCGCACCTGGACGGCTGCGACGTCGCGGCCGACGCCGAGGGCCTGGCGCTGCTCGACCTGCGCATCGCCAACGGCCGCATCGCCGCCGTCGCGCCGGCCGGCAGCGCCATTGAGGGCATCGATCTTGACCGTGGCCAGCTCTGGCCGTGCTTCGTCGATGGCCATGTTCACCTGGACAAGACCCAGACATGGCCCCGGCGGCAGAATCCCGACGGCACGCACCCCGGCGCCAAGGCCGCCGTGATCGCCGACCGGGGCAAGCATTACTCCGAGGCGGACATCGAGCCGCGCTTCGAGTTCGGGCTGCGCTGCGCCCATGCCCACGGCACGGCCGCGATCCGCACTCATCTCGACAGCTACTGGCCTGCGGCGAAAGCGCACTGGGCGGTGTTCCGGCGGATGCGCGAGGCGTGGGCCGGGCGAATCGACCTGCAAGCCGTCTCGATCTGCCCGCTGGAACGCTTCGCCGGTGACGATGGCACGGCGCTGGCCGACGAAGTGGCGCGATCCGGCGGCATCCTGGGGATGA
>CAXTXZ010000641.1:0-2507 GCA_964248015.1 uncultured Rhodopila sp.
TGCGGACAAGACGGTGGACGCCGCCCTCGGTCTTCAGCCAGCCATAGGCGTTGGGGCCGCTGACCTGCAAGGTGGCGGACTTGATGCCGGCCTGCTCGCCCTCGCTTTCCTCCATCAATTGCACCTTGTAGCCGTGCTGCTCCGCCCAGCGCATGTACATGCGCATCAGCATCTCGGCCCAATCCTGCGCCTCGGTGCCGCCGGCGCCGGCGTTCAGCTCGACGTAGCAGTCGTTGCCGTCGGCCTCTCCGGACAGTAGGCTTTCGATTTCGCGCCGCTTGGCTTCCTCGGCGGCGGCTTGCAGCGAGGCCAACGCGTCGGCCACCATGGCGGCGTCGCCCTCGGCTTCCGCCAGTTCGATCAGTTCAAGGGCGTCGGAGACTTCGGCTTCCAGCTTGCGAACGCCCTCCATGGCGGCGGCGATCTGATTCCGTTCGCGCATCAGCTTCTGGGCGGCGGCGGCGTCGTTCCACAGCGCCGGGTCCTCGGCGCGGTTGTTCAGCTCCGCGAGGCGGGCTTCGGCGGCATCCCAGTCAAAGATGCCTCCTCAGCAGCGCCACGGACTGCTTGATCTGTTGGTTCAAGGCGTCTGATTCGGCGGACATGGCGTTCATCTGCTGCTGCGGCGTGGGCGGTTCAATACAGGCCGCCCATGCTGTTATCAATCCCGCCGTGCACCGGGCCGGAAGGCGGGGGCGATCCATCGGCGTTGGTGGCGCTTTGCAGGCCACCGCCAAGCGGCCCGGATGCGCCGGGAGTCTGGTCCGCCTTGAACGCGTCAGTGACCGTGCCGTAGCCGGATTGCCATTGCGCCAAGGCCACACCGGGCGGAGCAACGAATTGCAGGACGGGATGACCCACCAGGGCGGTGGCCATGAAGTCATGCCAGATCGGCGCCGCCACCACGCCACCGGTCTGGTTGTTGCCCAAGGGGACAGGGTTATCAAACCCGACCCAGACAACAGTCACCAGATCGGGAGTGAAGCCGGCGAACCAGGCGTCGGCGTAATCCTGCGTGGTGCCGGTCTTGCCCGCGATCGGGCGGTTCAAGCCCTTTCCCGCCGCGACCCCGGTGCCTCGTTGCACGACGCCCTGCATCATTGTCACCAGTTGGAACACGCTGGCGGGATCGGCGATCTGCGCGCGCTGGTCGGTCACGGCCGGCGGCGTGGCTGGATCGGCGCAGTCGCCGCAATCCAATCCCGCCGAGCGCAACACGACATGGCCATCGGGGTCCTGCACGCTGTCGATTAGGCTGGGCGCGACCTCACGGCCGCCCATAGCTAACGAGGCATAGGCGCCCGCCAGCCGCATCGGCGTGGTTTGCACCGCGCCCAACGCCGCCGGCAGCACGCGCGGCATTGAATCGACGACATGGAATGCGACGGCGTTGTCCGCGATGGCCTGCATGCCAACCTTTTGCGCGATCCGCAGGGTCACCAGGTTGACCGACTGCTCCAGGGCAATGCGCACCGGCATCGGGCCGCCGAACGTGCCTTCAAAGTTGCTGGGGCGCCAGCGTCCTTCCGGCGTGTCGATGACGATGGGGGCGTCAAGGAAGCGTTGGCTGGGCGAAATGCCCTTTTCCAGCGCCGTCAGGTAGACCAGCGGCTTGAAGCTGGACCCTGGCTGGCGGTTGGCCTGGGTGGCGCGATTGTATTGGCTTTGCTCATAGCTCCAGCCGCCGACCATTGCCAGCACGCGGCCAGTCTGCGGATCGAGCGACACCAGTGCGCCCTGCACCAGAGGGATCTGACGCAGCGTGGCACGGTTGGCAGCGGGGGGAAGCGATGCCGGGGCCTTGCTCTTGGCAGCCGATGGCGGGGCTGAGGGTAGCGCTGCCTGCACCGCAGGCGGCTCGATCATCACGACATCGCCCGGCTGCATGACGTCGGCCATGCGCCGGGGCGCCGCCTCGGGCTTGCCGTCGCGCACTGGCCTGGCCCACGCCACGTCAGCCAGCGCGATTGTCGCGGCGCGGCGCGCCCCCGCCCCATTCAGCCAATCGACATGCGCTTCGGCTTCGGCCACCGCGGCGACGACGGCCATCCTCCATTCAGGCAGCATGCCGGCCGGACGACTGACTTCGTTCAGGGCGGCGGGCCAGCGGGTTTCGAAATCCGCCGGGGGCAGCGTCAGGTGCGTCACCGGGCCACGCCAGCCGCCCATCCTGCGGTCATAGGCGACAAGGCCATCGCGCAACGACTTCTCCGCCGCGACTTGCAGGACGGGGTCCATGCTGGTGCGCACCATCAGGCCGCCCTGCGTGGTGGTTTCCTGGCCGAAGCGGGTGACAAGCTGGCGGCGCACCTCCTCGGTGTACCAGTCCGCGCCGGGGATTGGCGGAGGGCGGTGGAATTCCGCGGGAATGATGGGTTCCGCCTTGGCGCTCTCGGCCTGCGCCGTGTTTATGACCTTGTCCTCGGCCAGGCGGTCCAGCACGTAGTCGCGGCGGGAGCGGGCGGCGTCCGGATACTTGAACGGGTTGAGGTTGTTGGGGGCCTTGG
>CAXTXZ010000642.1:0-2495 GCA_964248015.1 uncultured Rhodopila sp.
TGGAGTTCGAGGCGCCCGACCTGCTGCCGCCGTTCGAGGCCAAGCTCGTCTGAGCCCGCCACGTCATTGGCCGTCCTCCCCCGGAGGGCTTTCCCGCTACGGGTTTCGCTGGCAGGCGAACCAAAAGCGCATGCCGCCATCAACCTCCGCGGGGGGTCGCCGACCGGGACAGAGGCACGAATCGATGCGTGCCGCAGGCTATCAATGCCCAAGCCGGAAGAAGCGCCCTGACCTGGTGACCAGGGCGACCTGGCCCCGGAAATAATAGGTTGGGTTCATTGTCCTCACTCCTGCTTATCGGCCCGACAGCGCTTCCACCGCCTGGGGATAGCGGTCGTCCTGGACGGCGATCCGTCCGACGGCGCCCTCGATGTGCCGCAGTTCGTCGGGCGTGAGTTCGACGGAGGCCGCGCCGATGTTCCCCTCCAGGCGGTTCAGTTTCGTGGTGCCCGGGATCGGGACGACCCACGGCCTTTGCGCAAGCAGCCAGGCGAGCGCGATCTGCGCCGGCGTCGCGCCCTTCCGATGCCCGACATCCTCCAGCAGGGTGACCAGCGACCGGTTCGCCTTGCGGGCCTCTGGCGTGAATCGCGGCAGGCCGCCGCGATTGTCGCTGCCGCTGAACTCGGTCGTCTCGTCGATGCTTCCGGCAAGGAAGCCCCGGCCGAGCGGGCTGTAGGGGACAAAACCGATCCCCAGTTCCTCGCAGGCCGGCAGCACCGCCTCTTCCGGCTGGCGCCACCAAAGGGAGTATTCGCTCTGGATGGCCGTGACGGGCTGCACCGCGTGCGCGCGCCGAATGGTCTGGGCGCCGGGTTCGGACAGGCCGAAGTGCTTGACCTTGCCCGCCGCGATCAGGTCTTTCACCGCCCCCGCCACGTCCTCGATCGGCACGCTGGGATCGACCCTGTGCTGGTGGAACAGGTCGATGGCATCAACCCGGAGCCGCTTCAGCGAAGCCTCGGCAACCTGGCGGATGCGTTCAGGACGGCTGTCAAGCCCGCCAAAGGCGCCGGGACCTACATCGTGGCCGAACTTCGTGGCAATGACGACCTGCCCCTTGAAGGGCTCGAGCGCCTCCCCGACCAAGCCTTCATTGGTGAAGGGGCCGTAAACCTCGGCCGTGTCGAAGAACGTGACGCCACGCTCGACCGCCATGCGGGCAAGCGTGATCATCTCGTTTCGATCAGGCGACACGCCCCGATGGTAATTCAATCCCATGCAGCCAAGGCCGATGGCCGAGACCTCCAGGCCGCTGCCGCCAAGTGCCCGCTTGCGCATCCCTGTTTCTCGCAATCGAATTCCTGAAGGTCAGCGCCGGTACTGCGCGTCGCTGACCTGCTCCATCCAATCGACGGGCGAGCCGTTCAGCTTTTCCTGTATGGCGATGTGGCTCATGGCCGTGGCGGCGGCGGCGCCGTGCCAGTGCTTCTCGCCCGGGGCGAACCAGACCACGTCGCCGGGCCGGATTTCCTCGATCGGGCCACCGTCGCGTTGCGCCCAGCCGCACCCGGCGGTCACGATCAGGGTCTGGCCGAGCGGATGCGTGTGCCACGCGGTGCGCGCGCCCGGCTCGAACGTGACCAGGGCGCCGGCCACGCGGGCCGGATCGGGCGCGCTGAACAACGGGTCGATGCGGACTGTTCCGGTGAACCACTCCGCCGGCCCCTTGCCGGATGGCTGGCTGCCTGCTCGCTTGATTTCCATTGTTCGTCCCCTTCGGTTGCGCCTGGTTGACGATGTAGGGGGTGCAGTCGCGGCTGATTAGACGCTAAAGTTCGAATAGACCCAGAAGCTGGCCTTCTGAATGCCTCGCACGGACCTTGACGACATCGTGGCTTTCCTGGCCGTGGCGCGGGAACGGAGCTTCACCCGTGCCGCCGCTCAGCTAGGGGTGTCGCAGTCAGCGCTGAGCCAGGCCCTCCGCGGCCTTGAGGCGCGGCTGGGGTTGCGGCTGCTGACCCGAACCACGCGCAGCGTCGCGCCCACCGAGGCGGGCGAACGCCGGCTCCATGCCGCCGGGCCGCGCTTGGACGAGATCGCCGCCGAGCTGGCCGCCCTGAGCGCGTTGCTCGAGAAACCCTCCGGCAGCATCCGAATCACGGCGCACGACCACGCGGTGCGGGCCATTCTTTGGCCCGTCCTGGAAAAGCTCCTGCCAGGCTATCCGGACATCAAGGTGGAGGTCGTCATCGACTATGGCCTGACAGACATCGTGGCCGAGCGTTTCGACGCAGGCATCCGCACCGGCGAGATGGTGGCGAAGGACATGGTTGCCGTTCGGATCGGGCCGGACTTGCGCTCCGCTGTTGTCGGCGCGCCCGCCTACCTGGCTCGGCGGGGAAGGCCAGGGACGCCGCGGGACCTGCCGTCCCACGCATGCATCAACCTTCGCCTGCCGACCCATGGCGGCCTTTACGCGTGGGAGTTCGAGAAAGAAGGATGCGTGCTGCGCGTGAGGGTCGAGGGCCAGCTTACCTTCAATGCAACAGCCC
>CAXTXZ010000643.1:0-2493 GCA_964248015.1 uncultured Rhodopila sp.
GTCCAGGTGCTGGACAGCGAATTCCTCGACGGCGCGGAGCGGGAGCGGGTCAGGGCAAGGCTCCAGTCATGGCTGGACGGGCAGGTGGCCGCCGACCTGGCGCCGTTGTTCGCCGCCGAGGCCCTGGCCCGCGCCAACCCCGCCCTGCGCGGCCCGCTCCACCGCCTCACCGAATCACTCGGCCTGATTGCGGGCGTCGATGAGGAAACCCTGTCGGCCGTCCTGCGGCCGCGGTTGCGCGCCCTGGGCGTGCGTTCCGGCCGCTTCGCCCTGTTCATGCCGGCCCTGATGAAGCCGCGCGCCGCGATGATGCGGATGCGCCTGTGGTCCCTCTGGCGCGGCGTCGCCCTGCCCGCGATGCCGGACGGCGCGTTGGTCTCCATCCCGGCGGACCAGCCGGACTGGCCGCCCGGTTTCGCCGCCGCCGCCGGCTGGGTGGAGGCCGGGCCGATCCTGCTGCGGCTGGACATCGCCGAAAGGATCGCCGGGGAACTCGGCTACCGCTCGCGCCAGGGGCCGGCGGCGCTGCCGGCGGGGCTGGCGTCCCGCATGGCGATCAAGGCCGACCTGCTGCCGGCGGCGCTCCGCCGGCTTGGCTTTCGCGTGCTCCCGGCGGGCGGCCTGCCGCCTGACCAGCACGGGCCGCCAACCCCCGCCATGATCACGCCGTTGCGGCGGCGGCGCCCGGCGGCGCCGAACAAACCCTTGCCGGCAAAGGCTGCCAGCGGGCCTTTCGCCGTCCTGGCGGCCTTGCGCCGGTGACGCGGCCCCGGCTCGAAACAGGGTGCGTTAACCATGGAGGCGCCGGGCAGGTTGGTGTAAAAGGATGAAACGAATCACTCGCGACGGAGAAGGTCGATCGCCGACACGGAAGACCAGGACTGGCAGCGCCTCGACAAATGGCTGTGGTGCGCCCGCATGCTGCGCGCGCGCGGCTTGTGCGCCGCCCTGGTGGCGCAGGGCTTTGTTCGCATCAATCGCCAGGTGACCGACAAGCCGCACGCCAAGCTGCGGGTGGGCGACGTCCTGACAATCCCGCTGCATGGCCAGGTGCGGGTGCTGCGCGTCGCCAACCTGGCTCGGCGCCGGGGGCCGGCGAACGAGGCAAGGCTTCTTTACGCCGATATCAGCGATGTGCCGGCAACATCTTGCGCCGTTTCCCATTCAACGTCATATCGCGGGGCTTGATGGCCGGCCCCGCGCCGCGTTTTGTTCCGTATCCAGGGGTTCCCCATGACTTACGTTGTCACTGAAAACTGCATTCGTTGTAAATTCATGGATTGCGTCGAGGTGTGTCCCGTCGATTGCTTCTATGTCGGCGCGAACATGCTGGTGATTCACCCCGACGAATGCATCGACTGCGGCGTCTGCGAGCCGGAATGCCCGGCGGAGGCGATCGTGCCGGACAGTGACGACAAGTCCACGCCCTGGCTGGAGCGCAACCGCGAATTCTCGACCGTCTGGCCGAACATCACCCGCAAGGGCGTGCCGCCGGCGGATGCCGACGACTGGAAGGACAAGCCGGGCAAGGCCGAGCTGTTTTCCGAGGAACCAGGCTAGCGACAATCGCGTTTTCGCGTCCTGGCCGCCGCCTTTGCAAAGGGTTGGCCTCCCTTTGATCAGCGGCTTGACATCGGACAAGGCGCGTGCCTGTTGATTCTGGTGTAATGGAAGAACGAGTCAGGCAATTCAGTGGGTGAGCATCCGCCAGTGGGACAAGTTTCGAATCAGGTTGCCGAACAGCCGAGCCAGGGCGGCACGAAGCCGGCCCAGGACGCGCGCGCGCCTGCCAAGCCGCCGGAAGCTGACCGCCGCCCCTCGCACAATGGGCCAAACCTGACGCCGCGGGCAATCGCCAAGGCCGAGGTGTTCGCCGAAGGCGACTATGTCGTCTACCCGACCCATGGCGTCGGCAAGGTCGAGCGCATCGCCATCGAGGAGATCGCCGGCCACAAGCTCGAACTGATCCACATCACGTTCGAGGAAAACCGCATGACGCTGCGGGTTCCGGTGGCCAAGGCCCGCACCGCCGGATTGCGCAAGCTGGCCACCCCGCAGCTTTTCGACGAGGCGCTGGCGGTGCTGAAGGGCAAGGCGCGGATCAAGCGCACGATGTGGTCCCGGCGGGCGCAGGAGTACGAAGCCAAGATCAACTCCGGCGATCCCCTGGCGATCGCCGAGGTTGTCCGCGACCTGCACCGCAACGCCGGGCAGCCCGACCAGAGCTTCTCCGAGCGCCAGATCTACGAGGCCGCGATGGATCGCCTGGCGGCCGAGTTGGGCGCCCTGGACAGGACCGACAAGCCAACGGCATTGGCCAAGCTGACGGACTTCCTGAAGACGGTCTGATACCGGCGGCCCGAAGGACTGACCGGTGTGCGCGCAGGGTTGGCATGGCGGCGACGCGCCAGGTCAATCACCCGCGTGAAGGCATGCCGGTCAGCCGGCCGCGGCCATCCTTCCAGCCACGGCGGGCTTCTGCGCCGCCGGCGG
>CAXTXZ010000644.1:0-2491 GCA_964248015.1 uncultured Rhodopila sp.
GGTTGTTGCCGGTGTTGACTTCCTCGAACATCGACAGCGGCGCCATCTGCGAGTAACGCAGGTTGGCCTCGGTGTACGTCCGGTGCACTCCCCAGGCCAGCGCCTCCTCCTCGTCGCCGTCGACCCAGACGCGCTGGCCCTTCTTGCCGAAGACAATCGCCGTCCCGGTGTCCTGGCACATCGGCAGCACGCCGCCGGCGGCGATGTTGGCGTTCTTCAGCAGGTCCAGCGCCACGAACCGGTCGTTTGAACTGGCCTCGGGATCATCAAGGATGGCCCGCAGCGATGCCAGATGCGCTGGCCGCAGCAGATGCGACACATCATGGAACGCGCGCACCGCCAGTTCGCTCAGCGCTTCCGGCGCGATGCGCAGCACCGTCTTGCCTTCAACGGTGATCGTGCGCACGCCCTCGATCGGCAGGGGCCGCCAGGGGGTCGTGTCCTCTCCCAAAGGGAACATCGGCGCGTAAAGGAAATTCGCTGGCCGCTGAGACGTCACGGTGCTGTCCTTTCGCCGATCTATTGCGGGGAGCGGCGGCGGAAGGCGTCCAGGCTCACCACCTGGCCCGGCTCCGTCTCGGCCGCCGGAGCAGCGTCCGGTTCCGGCGCGGGCGGCGCGGCCAGCAGTTCCGGCTTCGCGGCAGGCTCCTCGGCCTGGAAGCGCAGCCCGTAGCGGATGTGCGGATCAGCGAACTCCACCACCGCGTTCAGCGGGATGACCAGTTTGGCCGGAACCCCGCCAAACGACAGGCCAACGCGAACCGTCTGGCTTTCCCGGTCGAACCCCAGGTCCCAGAACTGGTGTTGCAGGACAATGGTCATCTCCTTCGGGTATTGCGCCCGGATCCGCTGCGGGATGTCCACGCCCGGATGATCGGTGCGGAACGTAATGTAGAAATGGTGCCCGCCAGGCAGCCCCTGCGTTGCCACATGCTCGATCGCCTGCGCCACGACATGCCGCAGCGCCTGCTCGATCCATCTCTCATAGGGCAACAGGCTTTCGGGCCGTTGCTTCTGATCGTCGTCCATCGATGCTCCCGCGCCAGTACAGGCGCCTGTCATGCCAGTTGCAGGCCTCACACATAGCGCTTCACCACCGCGACAGCAAAGAGCCTTGCGCGACGCCGCGCAATCAATCGCCAGGCGCGACAGCAATGCCCGTGATCGCCGCCGCGCGCGACAAGCCAACCGGAGCGCCGAAACGTGCGGAACGCCAGCGCTTCGGCATGAACCTCGGCGCTGCCGGCGCATGGCCTGCCAGGTTGTCCGCCCACAGGGCCGTGCTATCCTTCCGTCCGCCTTCCTGGATTCCCTCGTCAAGCCCATGACCCAAGCCATCCCGTTTGCCATGCGCCAAACCGGCCCCGCGCAACGCCTGGACCGGGCGAAGCGGCCACATGACACCCGGCCAAGCCCAATTGCCCTGATCAACCTTGTCCCGGCGCATTGTTGGAAAGCCTGATGTCACGCATCCGCCTCCTGTCCGAGACCACCGTCAACCGCATCGCCGCCGGCGAGGTCATCGAGCGGCCCGCCGCCGCCGCGAAGGAACTGGTCGAGAACGCGCTTGACGCCGGCGCGACGCGGATCGCCGTGTGTCTCG
The DNA here is from genome assembly GCA_964248015.1 of uncultured Rhodopila sp. Classification (GTDB taxonomy): domain Bacteria; phylum Pseudomonadota; class Alphaproteobacteria; order Acetobacterales; family Acetobacteraceae; genus Rhodopila. The sequence continues at coordinate 1,604 of CAXTXZ010000644.1, forward strand.
ACGCCGGCGGCATCGATCGGCTGGAGGTGACGGATAACGGCGTTGGCATGACCGCCGACGAACTTGCTTTATGCGTGCTGCGCCACGCCACCTCCAAACTGACCGACGAAACGCTGGTCCGCATCACCACGCTGGGCTTCCGTGGCGAGGCTCTGCCTTCGATCGGCGCCGCCGCCCGGCTTCAGGTCACGTCACGCCCCCAGGGCAGCGCGCATGCCAATGTAATAACTGTTGAAGGCGGGCATGTCTCCGCTGTCGCCCCCGCCGCTGGTTCGTTTGGCACCCGTGTCGTCGTCCGCGACCTGTTCTACGCGACCCCTGCCCGCCGCAAGTTCCTGAAGCATCCCCGCACCGAGGCAGAGCAAGTCGAGGCCGTCGTCCGTCGCCTCGCCGTGTCCGCGCCGCGCGTCGCCTTCCGTCTTGAAACGTCGGGGCGCATCGTGTTCGAGGCGCCGGCGCAGAGCTGCCTGGAACGTGTCGCCGCCCTGCTCGGGGCGGAAGCCGCCGCCGTGCTGCTGCCGGTCAACGAGGAGCGCGACGGCCACCGGATCAGCGGCTATGCCTGCTCGCCGGCCGTGCATCGCGCCACCGCGCTTGCCCAGGCCCTGATCGTCAACAACCGGCCGGTCGCCGATCCGGTCCTGCGCACGGCCGTGCGGGTCGCCTACCGCGACGTGATCGTGAACGGGCGGCATGCGATCGTCGCGCTGTATCTCGATATCCCGCCCGAGGAACTCGACGTGAACGTTCACCCGGCGAAAACCGAGATGCGGTTCCGCGACCCGGCATTGGTGCGCTCGCTGGTCATCGGGTCGGTCCGCCGAGCGCTTGGCGTCGGCACCGGGGAAGTGGTGCCAATGGCCGCTTTCGGATCATATGCCGGTGCGT
>CAXTXZ010000645.1:0-2485 GCA_964248015.1 uncultured Rhodopila sp.
GCCGTCCGGGGCTGGCAAGACAACGGTGGCGAACCTGCTGCTGCGGTTCTGGGACCCGTCGTCGGGCGTGATCCGGCTGGATGGGGTGGATCTGCGCGCGCTGACGCTGGACGGGCTGCGGCGGCGGATCGCCCTGGTGGCGCAGGACACCTACCTGTTCAACGACACGCTGGAGGCGAACGTCCGCCTCGCTCGGCCGGATGCGACGGCGGAGCAAGTCGGGCTGGCGCTGTCGCGGGCGGCGCTGCGGGAGTTCGTCGCGGGACTGCCGGAAGGGCTGGCGACGCGGGTGGGCGAGCGCGGCGTGCAGCTTTCAGGCGGGCAGCGGCAGCGGATCGCCATCGCGCGGGCGTTCCTGAAGGATGCGCCCCTGCTGATCCTGGACGAGGCGACGTCACACCTGGACACGATCAGCGAGCGGGCGGTGCGCGGCGCGCTGGACGCGCTGATGGCGGACCGGACGACGATCGTGGTGGCGCACCGGCTGTCGACGATCCGCGCCGCCGACCTGATCCTGGTGCTGCGGGACGGCGCGGTGACCGAATCCGGCACGCACGAGGCGCTGTTGGCGCGCGGCGGCGTTTATGCCCGCCTGGTGGAGCATCAGATGGCCAGCCTCGCGGCATGATGGCGCGGGGTTGCCGAGCGCAGGTCGTTACGGATATGGCGGATCAGCGCAACTCCGCGCGTTGGTAACCATTTTGTGGATTGCGTAACAGTATCGCTTTCGGCATTGTGTCGCCGGGCTGGTAGCTCAGCGCCAGAGCACACGCTTGATAAGCGTGAGGTCGGACGGTTCAATTCCTCCCCGGCCCACCAACATCTTCAGTGCCCGTCGGCATGAATGCCAACTGGCCTTGCCACGTTGGTTACACGTGTGGCGGTTCCATGGGACAAGCCGCATTCTAAACGTTGAAACGGAACAGCAGCACATCGCCGTCCTTGACGACGTACGTTTTGCCCTCAACCCGCATCTTGCCGGCTTCCTTGGCGCCCTGTTCGCCCCGGCAGGCCACGTAGTCGTTGTAGGCGATTGTTTCGCAGGCAATGAAACCGCGCTCGAAGTCCTTGTGGATCACCGCGGCGGCCTGCGGCGCGCGGGTGCCGTTGGTGATGGTCCAGGCACGGGTCTCTTTCGGGCCGCAGGTGAAGTAGGTCAGCAGCCGCAGCAGGTCGTAGCCGGCGCGGATGACCTGGTCGAGGCCGCTTTGGGTCAGGCCGAGGGTTTCCAAGTACTCGGCGCGGTCGGCTTCGGGTAGCTGGGAAACCTCGGCCTCGATCGCGGCGGACACCACGATGGATGGGGCGCCCTGGGTGGCGGCCCAGGCGCGGACGCGCTCGGAGAAGGCGTTGCCGGCGGCGGCGGCGGCTTCCTCGACGTTGCAGACGTACAGCACGGGCTTGGAGGTCAGCAGTTGCAGGCGGCGGATAGCGTCTTCCTCGCCGGTTGGGATGGCCGTGCGGACGGGCCGGCCCTCGTTCAACGCGGAGACGAGCGGTTCCATCAGGGCGACGGCGGCGAGGCTTTCCTTGTCGCCGCCACGGGCGCGCTTCTGCGCCTGGATGAGGCGGCGTTCCAGGCTTTCGAGGTCGGACAGCATCAGCTCGGTCTCGACGACCTCGATGTCTCGCAGCGGGTCGATCGAGCCTTCGACGTGGGTGATGTCGGCGTCCTCGAAGCAGCGGAGGACGTGGATGATGGCGTCAACCTCGCGGATGTTGGCGAGGAACTGGTTGCCGAGGCCCTCGCCTTTCGACGCGCCGCGCACGAGGCCGGCGATGTCGACGAATTCCAGGCTGGTGGGGATGGTCTTGGCCGACTTGCCGATCTCGGCCAGGACATGAAGGCGCGGGTCGGGCACGCCGACGCGGCCGATGTTCGGTTCGATGGTGCAGAACGGGTAGTTCGCCGCCTGGGCCGCGGCGGTGGCGGTCAGGGCGTTGAACAGGGTGGACTTGCCGACGTTCGGCAGGCCGACGATGCCGCAGTTGAAACCCATCAGCGTGTGTCCTGTGTGTGCAAGGCGACGTTGGACATGAAGTCGGCGGCCTTGCCGGCGGCGAGCAGGCCGGCGGCGTCAGCCACCGCATCCAGCAGGGCGACCAGCCATGGCTTCTCGTCCTTGCCGAAATTGCCGAGGACGTAGCCCAGGACGCGCTCCTTCGATCCGGGATGGCCGATGCCGAGGCGGACGCGCCAGTACTCCTGGCTGCCCAGCATCCTGTCCATGCTGCGCAGGCCGTTGTGGCCGGCCGCGCCGCCGCCTTTCTTCAGTCGCATCTTGCCGGGGGCGAGGTCGAGTTCGTCATGGAAGGCGGTGATCGCCTCGGGCGGCAGCTTGTGGAAGGCGGCGGCTTCCCGCACGGATTCGCCGGAACTGTTCATGTAGGTCAGCGGCTTGAGGGCGAGGATCTTTTCGCCGGCGATGCCGCCCTCGGCCGTCAGGCCCTTGAAGCGGCGGCGCCACGGCGAGAAGCCATGGCG
>CAXTXZ010000646.1:0-2472 GCA_964248015.1 uncultured Rhodopila sp.
GGGTTGGGCGGGTGGAGGACATCGCCGGACTGTCCGCCTTCCTGCTGGGACCGGACAGCGGCTTCATCACGGGGGCGGAGTTCGTGGTGGATGGCGGCGTGACGCGGAAGATGATCTATCCGGAATAAGGCCGCTACCGTTTCTCCGTCTTCTGGGCTGCCCCGGCATTGACCTTGGCCCATGTGTCGCGCAGGCCGACGGTTCGGTTGAACACAGGCTTGCCGGGCTGGCTGTCGGCATCAGGGGCGAAATACCCGATCCGCTCGAACTGCACGGCCATGCCCACGGGCAGGTCCAGCAGGGCGGGTTCGACAAGCGCGCCCGTCCGCACTTCCAGCGAATCCGGGTTCAAGTCCGCCAGCCCGTCGCCCGCGGCGCCCGGATCGGGACGCGTGAACAGGGGCCCGTACAGGCGCACCTCGGCGGCGACCGCATCGGCGGCGGCGAGCCAGTGCAGCGTGGCCTGGACCTTGCGGCCATCCGGCGCGTTGCCGCCTTTGGAGGCCGGGTCATAGGTGCAGCGCAGCGCGACAACCTCCCCCGCCGCATCCTTCACCACGCTTTGGCAGGTGACGAAGTAGCCGTAGCGCAGGCGGACCTCCTTGCCGGGCGACAGGCGGTAGAATTTCCTTGGGGGGTTCTCCATGAAGTCGTCGCGTTCGACGTAAAGCTCGCGGCCGAAGGTGATCGGGCGGGAGCCGGCGTCCGGCTGGTCAGGATGGTTCCACGCCGACAGCGCCTCGGTCTGGCCTTCGGGATAGTTCTCGATGATCAGCTTCAGGGGCCGCAGCACCGCCATGCGCCTCGGCACGGTCGGGTTGAGCGTGTCGCGGATCGCCGATTCCAGCATGGCGACATCAACGACGCTGTAGGCGCGGGCGACGCCGACGCGGGCGACGAACTCGCGCAAGGCCGCCGCCGGCACGCCGCGCCGTCGTATGCCGGCGAGAGTGGGCATCCGGGGGTCATCCCAGCCGCTGACGTGCCCTTCGCTCACCAGCCGGGTCAGGTGCCGCTTCGACAGGATGGTGTAGGTGAGGTTCAGCCTGGCGAATTCGTACTGGCGGGGGCGCGAGGGGACCGGCAGGTTGTCGATCAGCCAGTCGTAAAGCGGCCGATGATCCTCGAACTCCAATGTGCAGACGGAATGGGTGACCTGCTCGATCGCGTCGGACTGCCCGTGCGCGAAGTCATAGGTCGGGTAGATGCGCCAGGCGTCGCCGGTGCGCGGGTGACGCGCGTGCAGGATGCGGTACAGCACCGGGTCGCGCAGGTTCATGTTGCCGGACGCCATGTCGATCTTGGCGCGGAGCACGCGCGCCCCGTTGGGGAACTCGCCGGCGCGCATGCGGCGGAACAGGTCGAGGTTCTCGTCAACGGAACGGTAACGGAACGGGCTGTTCTGTCCCGGCTCGGTCAGCGTGCCGCGCTGGGAGCGCATGGCCTCGGGCGGCGTGTCGTCGACATAGGCCTTGCCGATTTTGACAAGGTGTTCCGCCCATTCGTATAGTTGTTCAAAGTAATCCGACGCATGGTGCAAGTGAACGCCCCAGTCAAAGCCAAGCCAACGGACGTCGTTCTGGATTGAGTCGATGAACAGTTGTTCCTCGCGGGTGGGGTTGGTGTCGTCGAATCGCAGGTGGCAACGGCCGCCAAACTCGCGGGCGACGCCGAAGTTCAGGCAGATCGACTTGGCGTGGCCGAGGTGCAGGAAGCCGTTCGGCTCTGGCGGGAAGCGGGTGACGACGCCCTGGACGCGCCCGGCGCTCAGGTCGGCCTGGACGATGTCACGGATGAAGTCGCGTCCCGCGTCCTGCGTCCTTGTTTCAGTGTCCATCATGCATCCGGCTCCAGAGGCTCGCCTTCGCCCATCGCGGGCAAGACGTGCCTCATTACACAAATGTTCGTGCTTTGGCGAATACGGGCAGTGGGCCAGTTTGAACTTTCGCTTTCGACCCAGAGCTAATATTCAGCTCCTGCTGAGGCAACATCCGACTGGTCCTGGAATCACCCGAGTGGAACGATGCCATCGCCACGCTTGATCACTGCCCTTGTCCGGGAAGACGGTGTTCGCACCGACGCTGACACGGCGGTTCCGTGGTGGAGCTGTGCAAAAACCGTGCTCGCGAGCGCTGCGCTGGCTCTTGTGGCCCAGGGTCGCTTACAGCTTGATGAGCCGTTGTGCGGCAGGCCGTTCACGCTCCGCCAGCTCTTGCAGCATCGCGCTGGGCTTCCCTGTTACGGTTCATTGCGGGCCTATCATGCAGCCGTGGCGGACGGTCAATGTCCCTGGCCCACCGAGGAAATGCTGCGGTTGGTCAAGGCCGACGCGCTCGCCTTCGAGCCAGGGCGCGGCTGGGCCTATTCGAACGTTGGCTACCTGCTGGTCCGAAACCTAATCGAGCGCGAAGCGGATGCACCGCTTGGCCCTGCCCTGGAACGCCTCGTGTTCGCACCGCTCGGCATTTCCGA
>CAXTXZ010000647.1:0-2465 GCA_964248015.1 uncultured Rhodopila sp.
GGCGCGCGTAAGCGGCGGCCTCGGCAAGGGTTTCGCCAACTAGCTCGACATGCGCGCCCCAGCTCGCGGTGCGGGTCACCTTGGTGGCCGGCGTGAATTTTGGCATGACAATCGTAGAGGCGATCCGCAGCAAGCTGGCATGGCGCGCCACCGCCTGGGCATGGTTGCCGGCGGACATCGCGATCACGCCCCGTGCCCGCTCGGTCGCGCTCAACATCGACAACCGGTTCGCGGCGCCACGTTCCTTGAAAGCGCCGGTCGCCTGCATGTTGTCGAGCTTGAGCCAGACATCAGCCCCCGTCAGGCGGGACAGCGCATCGCTTGGCAGCATGGGCGTGCGCAGAACCCGTCCGGCGATGCGTTCAGCCGCTAGCTTAATATCTGTTAGTGTAACCATAACACGATCAAACCGTCTTGCCGGAGCCACGTCCAGCCACGACGGCGTGAACCAGCAGTGAAATGATGAGGCGCGGCCTCAGCCGAAACGGATTTCCAATATCTCGTAGGATCGGTCGCCACCCGGGGCCGGAACGGAAACAGTTTCCCCCACCTTCTTGCCGATCAGCGATTTCGCCAGCGGCGAGGAGATCGACAGGCGCTTGACCTTGATATCGGCCTCATGCACGCCGACAATTTGATAGGTCGCCTCCTTCTCCGTCTCCTCATCGACCAGCTTGACGTGGGCGCCAAACTTGACGTGGGAACCGGACAGGGTAGCCGGATCAATGACCTCGGCGCCCGAGATGATTTCCTCAAGCTCCTGGATGCGGCCTTCGATAAAGGACTGGCGTTCCCGGGCCGCGTGGTACTCGGCGTTTTCCGACAGGTCCCCGTGCGAGCGGGCTTCCGCGATGGCGCGGATAATCGCTGGACGTTCCACCGATTTCAACTGGCGGAGCTCGTCTTCCAGCCGTTGAAGACCGGGGCCGGTCATCGGAAACTTCTGCACGTGTTGGTCCTTCGATCCTCGGTGAACGCTTGCGGCTACAGGATGCCGCCGCAGCCGGGCCTCCCTAGCTACGGCGTTATCATCAAAACGAACCGCGAAAGTAGGACTGCAAGGGCGCAACTTCAAGCGTTCCGGCTCTAAGTGCCGCAATTGCATGCACCGCGGCCCGCGCGCCCGCCAGCGTCGTGTAGTGCGGAACCCCGTGCGTCAGCGCGCTGCGGCGTATGGCGAAGCTGTCCGCGACCGACTGGGGAGTCGAGGCGGTGTTGATCACCAACTGCACCTCTCCTGACCGGATCGCGTCCACGCAATGCGGCCGCCCCTCCAGGACCTTGTTGACAACGGTGACCGCAAAACCGGCCTCGCGGACGCGGGCGGCGGTGCCGCGTGTCGCCATGATGGAAAAACCCATTTCCGACAACCGCCGCGCCAGGGCGGGCAGCCCCTTCTTGTCGGCGTCCTTGATCGACAGCAGCACGCGTCCGGCCATGGGAAGGATCACGCCAGCGCCCAGTTGCGCCTTGGCGAAGGCGCGCTCGAAGCTGGAATCCAGGCCCATGACCTCGCCGGTGGATTTCATTTCCGGACCGAGGATGGTGTCGACGTTGGGGAAACGGGCGAACGGGAAGACGGCTTCCTTGACCGCCACATGCGGCGCGATCGAGTCGTCGTCCAGCTTGAAATCGGTGGCGAGCCTGGCGCCGGCCATGACGCGCGCGCCAATCTTGGCGATCGCCACGCCGGTCGCCTTGGCGACAAAGGGAACCGTGCGGGACGCGCGCGGGTTGACCTCCAGCACGTAGATCGTGTCGTCCTTGATGGCGTACTGCACGTTCATCAGGCCGACAACGCCAAGCGCCCGCGCCATGGCCTCGGTTTCGGACTTCAGTTCCGTGATCATCGCGGGCGACAGCGAGTAGGGCGGCAGGGAACACGCGGAGTCGCCGGAATGGATGCCGGCTTCCTCGATGTGCTCCATGACGCCGGCGACATAGACGCTTTCGCCGTCGCAGATGCAATCGACATCGACCTCGATGGCGTCGTTGAGGTAGCGGTCGATCAGCACCGGGCCCGACTGGATCATGCCCTCGCCCGACACCTGGATCGCGTTGCGCATGTAGCGATGCAGGCCGGCGCGGTCGTAAACGATCTCCATCGCCCGCCCGCCCAGCACGTAGCTCGGACGGATGACGACGGGATAGCCGATGCGCTCCGCGACGGCGCCGGCTTCCTCGGCCGACCGAGCGATGCCGTTGTCGGGTTGGCGCAGGCCAAGGCGCTGGAGAAGCTGCTGGAAGCGCTCGCGGTCCTCCGCCAGGTCGATGGCGTCGGCCGAGGTGCCAAGGATCGGGATGCCTTCCCGCGACAGGGCCTGCGACAGCTTCAAGGGCGTCTGGCCGCCGTATTGGACGATGCAGCCCAGGACGGCGCCGTTCTGCTGCTCGCGGCGGACCAGGGCGATGACGTCCTCTTCCGTCAGCGGCTCGAAATACAGCCGGTCGGAGGTGTCGTAGTC
>CAXTXZ010000648.1:0-2465 GCA_964248015.1 uncultured Rhodopila sp.
TCCTGAAGCAAGTCGCCCAGGCACAGGCTTCATCCCGCGCCAGAAACGCCCGGTTGTTCAAGCAATCGCCGTGGGGGATCAAGGCGGCGTGGCGCTGTTGCCGGGGAATGGTCCGGCGAAACATCCGCGCCGGCCCCGCCTTGAAGCCCTGCCACTCCGGCTTGTTACGAACGCCTGTCTTTCCTTTACTGAGGACCGGGCGAATTTGCTTGACATGAATACTCATGAAACCAGCCGGCTTGCTTCGCCTGGCGGCCAGGCGCGGATGCGGATTTGCGGTGAGCGGGCGGGTTTTGGCGGATGCGTCAGGCTTGCTGGGCAGGCCGGGCCGGCGTTTGGCGGTTGACGCGGCGCGCGCGGACGGGGGCATGCGGTGGCGGCGCCCTGGGAAACAGCCGGGAATGTCTCCGGGCCGGGCCTGCGCTCGCCAGGGCGCGCGAGCCGGCTTGTCCCTGGGTTACGTCATTGATCTGGCTGTGACTCCGGGACGTATCACGCATGGAGGCCTGGCGCGAGGCGGACGCCATTATTAGGACACGCCGCCCTGCTTTAACGTTGTGGCAACTAAGTTCGTTTAGGCGTGCATCCCTCAACCCACCGCTGATTGATCCTCGCAATGAACCTGCCCGACTGCCGGGACGGCCGCGCCGGCGCGACGCCTCGGCTGCTGTCCGCCATAAGCCTGCTGCTGCTTCTGGCCGTGCTCGGCGTTGCCCTGTTCGTCACCCTGCGCGCGCCGATGAAGGACGACATCGCCTGGCTGCTGTACGTGGCGCGCCGCTGGATGGGCGGGCAGGAGCTTTACGTTGACCTGCTGGAGGTCAATCCGCCGCTGATCATCTGGATTTCCGCCGTGCCGCTGGCGATCGCCAACTGGCTGGATGTCAGGGCGCAGTTCGTCGCCATGCCGCTGTTCATCGCCGCCGTGCTGGGCTGCGCCTGGTGGTGCGCGTCGCTGCTGCGCGACCGGGGCGGCTTCCTGACGGGCCGGGCGCCGGTTTTCGCGGTTGTCGGATCGGCCCTGCTGGTCCTGGCCGGGGCCGATATCGGCCAGCGCGAGCACCTTCTGGTCGCGGCGTTCCTGCCCTACCTCGTGCTGTTCGCGCGGTCGCTTGAGGGCCGGAGGAACGCCGTCGCGGCGTCGCTGTGGGCTGGCGCGCTGGCCGGGATCGGCTGCGCGCTGAAGCCGCGCTACGGCGCCGTGTTCGCCGTGCTGGAGTGCCTGGCGTTGGCCCGCGGCCTGCGGCCCTGGCGGATGCTGCCGGTCGCCGCCGGCGCGACTTTGCTGGGGTACTCGGCGCTTGTCGCGGTCCTGTTGCCGGCTTACTTCCAGCGCGCGGTGCCGCTGGCCCTGGCCCTGTACGGCGCCACCGACGTGCCGTTCCGGGCGCTGGTGTCTGACAGCGCGCCGCTGCTGGCCGGGGAATGCCTGGCGATCGGGCTGCTCTGGCTGCGCCGGCGCAGCCTGCCGGACTACGCGCTGATGCTGGCCTTGGTTGTCTTCGCCGCCACCAGCACAGCCATCTGCTTTGTCGATGGCAAGGACTGGTACTACCATCGCCTGCCGGCGACATTGGTCACCGTGCTGGCGCTGGTGTTGTGGGCGGTGACGGAAATGCGCCAGCGCGCGTGGGCGGTCCGCGCGCCGCTGGCCGGGGCGTGCCTCGCGGTGCTGGTGTTCTGCGCGTCCTCGATCCGGCAGATGGAAACCGAGATCGTCGAGGCCGTGGAGCCGCGGGAAAACGCCGTCACGCTGCTGGAGCGGATCATCCACCGCGAGCACGCGCGGACCTATGTGGCGTTCTCGGAATGGATCGCCCTGGGCTTTCCCGTGGTCAACAACACGGGGGTTGGCTGGGCCTCGCGGTTCGATTCGATGTGGGCGCTGAAGGGCGAGGCGTGGCGGGCGCGGTTCGATCCGGCCACGGCCTCGGAATGGCCGATCGCGCGCTGGGTCGCGCATGACTTCATGGCCGGCTGCCCGGAGATAGCGGTGGTCGATACAAGGGAAACGACGCATTACATCAGCGTGCTGAGCCTGGCCGATCCGGCGTTCGCCCGCGCGTGGTCGCGCTACCGGCCGATCGCTGCGTTCGACGGGCTGGTTGTCTACAAGCGCGGGCGGGGCGGCTGCCGGGATGTGTGGGTCGCGGCGGAAGCCGAGACGGGGGTCAGGACCCGGTAGCGGCCGGGGCGCCAGGGCTTTGGGCGAACGTGGCCGGGTTCGCCGCTGGCGAGGCCATGACGACGCGGAGGCGGCCGGGCGATGACAGGTTTGCAACGCGGCGGCCTCATGTTGACGGTGGCGTGCTGGAGCAGGGGGCCGCGTCGAGGCATAGGGAGCGTGGGGCAATCGCTTGAACGGCCGGGCGTTTCTGGCGTGGGATGAGGCTGACCTGTGGGCGAGCTTGCTTCGGGAGGTTTGGCTTGACGGCGTGGCCGACGCTTTGGCCGGTGCCTGGGGA
>CAXTXZ010000649.1:0-2459 GCA_964248015.1 uncultured Rhodopila sp.
CGCCTCGATCAGCAGCTTCTCGGTGAACGGGTCGCCGACCTGCACGGTGGGACGCTTGTCCTCGGCATCGGCGCTGAACCCGGCGCTGGCCATGGTGGCGCCGTGGATGCCGTCGCGCCCGGTCTTCGAGCCGACATACACCACGGGATTGCCGACGCCGGCCGCCGCCGACAGGAACAAGCGGTCCTTGCGGGCGACGCCCACGGTCATGGCGTTGACCAGCGGGTTGCCGTCGTACGCCGGATGGAAATTGATCTCGCCGCCGACCGTCGGGACGCCGACACAGTTGCCGTAACCGCCGATGCCCCGCACCACGCCATCGACGATGTGCCTGGTGCGGGGGTTGTCGGGATGCCCGAAGCGCAGCGCGTTCAGGTTGGCGACCGGCCGCGCGCCCATGGTGAAGACATCGCGCAGGATGCCGCCAACGCCGGTCGCGGCTCCCTGGTAAGGCTCGATGAAGCTCGGGTGGTTGTGGCTCTCCATCTTGAAGACGGCGGCCAGGCCGTCGCCGATGTCCACCACTCCCGCGTTCTCCCCCGGCCCCTGGATCACCCACGGCGCTCGGCTGGGCAACTGCTTCAGCCACACGCGGCTGGACTTGTAACTGCAATGCTCGGACCACATGACGCTGAAGACGCCCAGTTCGGTCAGCGTCGGCGCGCGGCCCATGATGGCCAGCACGCGGCCATACTCCTCCGCGCTGAGACCGAAGCCGCGGGCGAGGGATTCGTTGACGTCTATGTTCATGAACAGGGTCTACGCGGCGGCGAGCGCGTCGAACAGGGGTTTGCCGTCAGCGCCGCCCATCAGCGTGTCCACCCTGTTCTCCGGGTGCGGCATCAAGCCAAGCACCCGCAGGTTCGGGCTGAAGATCCCGGCAATGCTTCGGGCGCTGCCGTTGCGGTTTTCCCCCGCGTAGCGGAACGCAACCAGGTTCTCCTGTTCTAGCCGGTCGAGCGTCGCTTCGTCGGCGTGGTAGTTGCCGTCGCCGTGCGCCATGACGGCGCGAAACGTCTGGCCCGCCTCGTAACGGTTGGTGAACGCCGTGTCGGCCCGTTCGACGGTCAACTCGCAGTCCATCGAAAGGAAGCGCAAGCCCGCGTTGCGCAGCAAGGCCCCTGGCAGGATGCCGGCCTCGGTCAGGATCTGGAAGCCGTTGCAGACGCCCAGGACATAGCCGCCCCGCGCCGCATGGTCGTGGACGGCGCGCATGATCGGCGAGTGGGCGGCCATCGCGCCGCACCGCAGGTAGTCGCCGAAGCTGAAGCCGCCGGGAATCACGACCAGGTCCAGGCCGGACAGGTCCGTGTCCTTGTGCCAGGCCATGCGCGGCCTGGCGCCGAACGAGGCCTCCAGCGCGATCGCCATGTCACGGTCCCGGTTGATGCCGGGGAAGACGACGATGCCGGCTTTCATGGCGTGCGCCTTTCGCGGCCGTCAGGGCAGGGGCCTGCGCGATCCCGGCGCCCCGCGCCCTGGCAAGGCAGCGCCGCCCCGTTCATGCCGTCACCCATCGACGCGGACCGTGAAGCTCTCGATCACCATGTTCGCCAGCAGCTTCCGCGCCATCTCGTCGGCGGCCGAGCGTGCCCTTTCCGGGTCGGTCTCGGCCAGTTCCAGCTCTATCACCTTGCCGGCCCGCACATCGGTCACGCCGGCGAATCCCAGCGTCCCCAGCGCCTGCGCGATCGCCTTGCCCTGAGGGTCAAGCACCCCTGCCTTCAGCATGACCGTGACGGTCGCCTTCATCGGATGCTCCGCGAGACACCGGCCGCTTTAGCCGGCTGCTTTAGCTGACGGTCCATTACTGCATCATCTCCGGCCCCTTGAGGTCGCGCATCCCGGCCTCGGGCAGGATGCCAAGGCGACGGGCGACTTCCTGGTAGGCTTCCTCGACCTTGCCCAGATCCTTGCGGAAGCGGTCCTTGTCCATCTTCTCGTTGGTCTTGCTGTCCCACAGCCGGCAGTTGTCCGGGCTGATCTCGTCCGCCAGGATGATGCGCATCTCCTCGTTTTCCCACAGCCGGCCGAACTCCAGCTTGAAATCGACCAGCGTGATGCCGACGCCCAGCAGCAGGCCGGACAGGAAATCGTTGATCCGCAGGGTCAGCGCGACGATGTCGTCCAGGTCGGCGGTGTTGGCCCAGCCGAAGCAGGTGATGTGCTCCTCCGAAACCATGGGGTCGTTCAGCGCGTCGTTCTTGTAGTAGTACTCGATGATCGAGCGGGGCAGGCGGGTGCCCTCGGCGATCCCCAAGCGGGAGGCCAGGCTGCCGGCCGCGACGTTGCGCACGACGACCTCCAGCGGGATGATCTCGACCTCGCGGATCAGTTGCTCGCGCATGTTGAGCCGGCGGACGAAATGCGTCGGCACGCCGATGTCGTGCAGCCGCATCATCAGGTACTCGCTGATGCGGTTGTTCAGCACGCCCTTGCCGGTGATGACGCCCTTCTTC
>CAXTXZ010000650.1:0-1425 GCA_964248015.1 uncultured Rhodopila sp.
CCAACGCGGCGTTCATGGTGATGCGCATGAAGCCGTTCGCCGACCGCAAGGCGGCCACGGACAAGGTGCAGGCGCTGATCGGCCGGATGGCGCAGGGACTGGCCGGCATCCGCTCCGCCATCGCGTTCCCATTCAACCTGCCGCCGATCATCGGCCTCTCGACCGGCGGCGGCTTCGAGTACCAGTTGCAGAACCTGGAGGGCCGCGAGCCCGCCGAGATGGGCGGCGTGCTGAACGGCCTGTTGGCGGCCACCAACGCCGATCCGCGGATCGCCCGCGCCTTCAGCACCTTCAGCGCCACCACGCCCAGCATCATGCTGGACATCGACCGCGAGAAGGCGCAGGCGCTGGGCCTCTCGATCAGCGACATTTTCACCTCGCTGCAGGCGACCCTGGGCGGCATCTACGTCAACGACTTCAACCTGTTCGGCCGCACCTGGCAGGTCAACATCCAGGGCGAGGCCGCCGACCGCACCGACATCCCGGCGATCTGGCGCATCTACATCCGCAACAAGGTCGGGACCGAGGTGCCGCTGCGCAGCATCGCCGACGCGCGCATCGTGCTCGGGCCGCAGACCATCAGCCGCTACAACAACTACCGCTCCATCACCATCCAGGGCACGCCGAAGCCCGGCGTGTCGTCGGGCGACGCGCTGGCGACGATGGAGCAGATCAGCGCGACGACGCTGCCGCCGGGCTATTCCTACGAGTGGACAGGGACGGCATTCCAGGAAAAGTCGGCGGCCGGGCAGACGGGCAAGATCCTGGGCCTGGCAATCCTGTTCGCCTACCTGTTCCTCGTGGCGCTGTATGAGAGCTGGGTGATCCCGGTGCCGGTGCTGATGTCGGTCAGCGTCGGCATCCTGGGGTCGTTCATCGGCATGCAGATCTCCGGGCTGGCGCTGGATCTGTATGCGCAAATCGGCCTGGTGGTGCTGATCGCCCTCGCGGCGAAGAATGGCATCCTGATCGTCGAGTTCGCCAAGGAGCGCCGCGAAGCCGGCGAGTCGATCGCCGACGCCGCGCAACTGGGCGCCAAAACGCGGTTCCGCGCGGTGATGATGACCAGCATCGCTTTCATCCTCGGCCTGGTGCCGCTGGTCACCGCCAACGGCGCGGCGCAGGTCAGCCGTCGCGCGGTGGGCACCCCGGTCTTCGCCGGCATGCTGGCGGCGAGCACGCTGGGCATCTTCCTGATCCCCATGCTCTACGTAACCTTCCAATCCCTGCGGGAGCGGGTGAAGGCGCGGTTCGGCGGCAAGGGCGGCGGGCATGGCGGCCCCCCGGTCATCGCGGCCAAGACCCGCGTGCCAGAAGCCGTGCACTGATTGCTTCCTCCCCTCCCAGAAGAAGGGAGCAAGCGGCTCAGTCCTCGCGGAAAATCCGCTCGTTCAGCAGATAACGCAGCCCGCGCGTCCACGACTC
>CAXTXZ010000650.1:1435-2450 GCA_964248015.1 uncultured Rhodopila sp.
GCTGTCGGCATGCAGCACCTTGCCGGTCGCGGCGTCCTCGATCACCAGGTTCACGTTCAGGATCAGGTTGCTGACCTTCTGCACCCACCCATAGGCCACCTGCTGCGCGCCCAGCTCCCGCGCCATGTCCACCTCGCACCCGTTGCATCCCCGGATGGAGTCGATGCGCTCCAGCTTGCCCTGCACGGGCGCCAGGTCCACCAAGGCGAACCGGCTGCGCAGCGCCTCCCGCAACTGCCCATCCAGCCGGTGCAGCCGCGCCAGCTCCTCCGGCGTGGACGGCGCGGGCGAGGTGTTGTTCAGCGCGAAGTCGAACGCTGCAAGCCTCGGCGGCGCCTCCGCGAACGCCGGGGACGCCGCGAGCAGCGCAACGACGGTCAGGAATCTCATGGCAGACCTCCTACTCCGCCGGGAGCGCCAGGAAGGTTCCAAACGCCCGCGGGCTTTCCCCGACCTTGATCCGCCGCACCACCTTGCCGGCGGCAACGTCGATCTCGGCCAGCCGGTTGTCCATCCACACCGCAACCCAGGCCCGGGAGCCGTCGGCCGACATCGCGATCCCCTCGGGATAGTCCCCCACGGCGATCTCCGGCAACGCCGTGAACGCCGCGTCGAACACCGACAGGGTGCCGCTATGCTGGTTGGTGACGAACATGCGCGACCCGTCCGGGGTGACGGCCACCGCATAGGGGAACTCCCCCACCTTGACCCGCCGCGTCTCGGTCAGCGTCGCCGCGTCCACCACCGACACGTCGCCAGACTGAACGTTGGCCACGAACACCCGGCCGCCTTGCAGCGTGACGCCAAATGGCGCATGGCCGACCGCCACCGTCGCAACCGTGCCCAGCGTCGCCAGGTCGATCACCGACAGCGTGTCGCTCTCCCGGTTCGCCACATACAGCCGCGCGCCATCCACGCTGACCGCCAGGCCAGAGGGCGACTGTCCCACCTTGATCGTGCCTGTGATGGCCAGGCTGCCCGGGTCCAGCACCGCCACGGTGTCGCCGTACCAGTC
>CAXTXZ010000651.1:0-2447 GCA_964248015.1 uncultured Rhodopila sp.
TGGAGACCCCTTCAACGGGGGCATCGACTTCTTCGACACCGCCGACGTCTACCCTTGGGCGGCGGGCGGACAACAGCCGGCCGGACCGAGGAAATCGTCGGCGACTGGCTGAAAGGCAAGCGGCACGTCTTCATCCTGGCCACTAAATGCGTTGGCCAGATGGGTCCGAAACCGTGGGACCAGGGGATGTCGCGCAAGCACATCCTCGATGCGAACGACGCGTCCCTGCGGCGCCTCGGCACCGACTACGTCGATCTCTACCAATTGCACGGCTACGACCGGCTGACGCCGATCGACGAGGCCATGGAGGCGCTCGATACCGTCGTGCGATCGGGCAAAGCTCGCTACGTGGGCGTCTCCAACTGGCCGGCCCACAGGATCGCCCAGGCGCTGGGGCGGAGCGAATTGAAAAACATTGCCCGAATAGCTTCGGTCCAGCCGCGCTACAACCTGCTGTTCCGCGGCTTCGAACGCGATCTGCTGCCGATGTGCGAGGAAGAGGCGATCGCGGTTATTCCCTACAACCCGCTTGCTGGGGTCTGCTGACGGGCAAGCACAACCATAAGGCGCCGCCGCCCGCAGGCACTCGGTTCTCCCTGGGCACCGCCGCCCGCCGCTATCAGGAACGCTATTGGAACGAAAAGGAATTCGGGACAATCGAGGCATTGAGGCCTATTGCCGCCGAAGCGGGCATGAGCATGGCGACGATGGCATTGTCCTGGGTTCTTTCAAATCCCTCGATCACTGCCCCGATCATTGGCGCCAGCAGTGCCGAGCAACTTGCGGACAGCCTCGCGGCGGCGGAAAAGGGGCCGCTGCCGGTTGATCTCAAAACCAGGCTTGATGACCTCACACACGGCTGGCGGGCGGCTGACGCGGACCGCTGACCACCCGCCGAACAGAACGCAGAAGGTTTCGCATGAAATTTGGCATCCATAACCCGTCATGGATATTCGGCCCTGACCCTGCCGAAGCTTTCGAAGGCGTGAAGGCAAAGGCGCAATGGGCCGAGAACAATGGCTTCACCTGGTTCTCAGTGATGGACCACCTGATACAGATCCCTCCGGTGGGCGCGGCGGACGAACCCTTCATTGAAGGCTGGACGGTCCTGTCGGCGCTGGCCGCCGTGACCAGCCGCATCCGCCTCGCCACGCTCGCGTCGTCCGTGGCCTACCGCAATCCAGCGCATCTGGCGAAAATCGCCGCCGGCGTCGACCTGATCAGCCGGGGCCGCCTGACGCTCGGCATTGGCGCCGGTTGGTTCGACAAGGAATACCGCCAGTACGGCTGGGACTTCCCCGAGCAACCCGCGACCCGCATTCGGCAACTGGAAGAAGCTGTCCGGCTTATCCTGGCGATGTGGGCGGACAAGCGAACGACCTTCCACGGCAAGTATTTCCACGTCGAGGACGCGATCCTTGAGCCGAAGCCGGCGCGGCGTCCGCCCGTCATGATCGCGGGCGGCGGCGAGCAACTGACGCTGCGGGTGGTCGCCCGCCTCGGGGACGCCTGCAACGTGTTCGGCGATCCGGCTGAAGTAAAGCGGAAGTTCGAGATACTGCGTGGCCATTGCGAAACCGAACAGCGCAACTACAACGCCATCGAGAAAACCAGCATCATCAGCTTGCTGCTGGCGCGTGATGAGGCCGCGCTGGCGGCGAAGCGCCAACGACTTGGTGTTTCCGAACCATTCCGCAGCTTCGCCGGCACCGTGTCGCAGATGCGCGACCTGGCCGGCCAGTACCGCGACGCCGGGGTGCAGCTTCTCATCAGCAGCGCGTTAAAGAACGACGCGGAGACGCACGAGCTGCTGGCCAGCGATATCATCCCGCAATTCGCATAGTTGACCAAGGGACCAATGCCGTATGGCTTTGACAATTCTGGTGACGGGCGCCACCGCCGGGTTTGGGACCGCCGTGGCGCACCGCTTCGTCCATGACGGGCATCGCGTCATTGCTGCCGCTCGACGGACCAAAAGGTTGCAGGCCCTTCGCGCTGAACTTGGGACGTCACTGCTGCCGCTGGCCCTCGATGTGACCGACGCCGTTGCCGTGGCCGCGCTGCCCAGCAGCCTGCCGGCCGACTGGCAAGACGTCGATGTCCTGATCAACAATGCTGGCCTCGCGCGCGGGCTTGATCCTGCCCACAAGGCAAGCCTTGCTGACTGGGACCGGATGGTTGCGATGAATGTTTCGGGCATGATGCATATGACCCACGCGCTGCTGCCTGGGATGGTGGAACGCAACAGGGGTCATATGATCAGCATCAGCAGCATAGCGGCGATCTATCCCTATCCCGGCGGCCATGTGTATGGGCTTCAAAGGCCTTCGTCACCCAGTTCAGCCTCAACCTGCGTGCTGATCTCGTGGGGTTGTCGATACGGGTCACAGACATTGCACCTGGCCTTGTCGGCGGCTGCCACCTCCACGTTGGCCGGGGAAAGCAGG
>CAXTXZ010000652.1:0-1494 GCA_964248015.1 uncultured Rhodopila sp.
GAGCACGGTGATGCCGTTCAACGGCATGCGGGTCTCGCTGGCGGCGAAGCGCGCCTTGTCGCCTGGGCTTTCGGGCATGGGTTGTTCCTTCTGGTGCGTTCCCTGGCGATCATCGGCCGGTACGGCGGTTTGCTCAAGTACGATGAAAGAGGCAGCACGGAAGATGATGCTGGGATGTGCCGCCGAACACGATGCGTTGGCCGTTGCCGGGAGCGGAGCTGGCAATGGAATGCCTGGCGAGGGAGGATCCACCCTTGGCGGAACCGCTTGCCGGGGGTGTATCCGAAGGGAAGCGTTCGAAGCGTCGTTGCCAACCGGGCAGTTTGTCCGCCCGCCTTCTTCGGCGCCCTGTCGGCGCTTTCGTCCATGGGACATGGCCTGGTTAGTCGCCGACGCCCAGGCCAGCCATGAAGGCGTGGCACTGGCAGGATTGGCGCCTTCGCAACCTGCCCGATCACCTTCGGAAGCGACGTGACCGGGCGAACCCGCCACGACCTCGCGGAAACCACCCGACGAATTTCAGGCCTTGACCGTCTTGCGAACCACTCGGATTAAAGCATGCGCTTAAACAAAATATTAACGTTTCGATGGGCAAGGACGTTGGGCAGACGCAACCTCTGGGGACCGCCTGATGCTGCAGTTGATGACGAACATGCGGGTCTTGGCAAAGATCTCCATTCCGGCATGCGTCGTAGCCGTGGCCTGCCTGGCGATTGTTGTCCATGCGATCGCCAGCCTGAACGGCCTGGCCGGCGCGTCCGACAGCATCATTGCCGGCGAGGCAAGGCGCGTTGACCTGGCGCTCGAGGCCGAAGCGCTGTTCAACAGCGCCGCCGTGACCGAGAAGAACGCAATCCTCTACGCGGAGGAGAAAGACATGCGGGCTTCGATCGATCTCTACGCCAGGATCACGGACGACGTCTTGCGCACGGTTGACCGGCTTGCCGCGATCACCCAGTCCGCCGATCAGCTAAGGCTTGTCGAAGCGTTCCGCGAGGCGGTCGGCAGCGCGCCAGAAGCAGCGCGAACGTTTTCGAGTTCGCCCTCCACCAGCAGAAGGCGGAGGCCTTCGAGTTGTCGCGCACGAAAGGCGCGGCGGCGCGCAAGGCGGCGACCGACAGCGTCGACAAGCTGATAGCGCTCAACCGCGGACGTCCTCAGGAAGCCCGCGCCGGCGCCCAGGCGCTTGCCATCCAGGCGCGCGTGGTCCTGATCGCGACATCAACAGCCGGGCTGTGCATTGCCTTCGGCCTGCTGGGCTGGATCGCGGCCTTCCAGATTGGCCGCCCGATCGGCGCCATGTCGCATCAGATGGAACGGCTGGCGTCGGGGGACCTGACGGTTGAGGTTGTCGGCGCGCAGCGGCGGGACGAGGTCGGCGCCCTGGCCCGTTCGCTGGAGGTGTTCAAGCGGAACGCAATCGCCGCACGCCGCCTTGAGGCCGAACAGCAAGCCGAACAGGCCGCCAAGGAAACCCGTCACCAGGCCATCGAG
>CAXTXZ010000652.1:1504-2447 GCA_964248015.1 uncultured Rhodopila sp.
AACTTGGCGCGACATCCAAAAGCATGTCGGCGATTGCCGAGGAAACCTCGCGGCAGGCGACCATCGTGGCCGCCGGCTCGGAGCAAGCCTCGACCAATGTGCAGACCGTCGCGCAAGCGACCGAGGCGCTGTCGGCGTCCATCGGGGGGATCACGTGTCAGGTCGCCGCTTCGGCGCAAATCGCCAGCGCCGCGGTCGCCCAGGCCAAGGGGACGAATGACAAGATGAAAGGGCTAACCGCGGCGGCCGACAGGATCGGCGAGGTCATCAACCTTATCCAGAGCATCGCCGGGCAGACCAACCTGCTGGCGCTGAACGCGACGATCGAGGCGGCGCGGGCCGGGGAACATGGCAAGGGCTTCGCGGTTGTCGCTTCAGAGGTCAAAGCCCTGGCCAGGCAGACGGCCCGGGCGACCGAGGAGATCAGCTCGCAGATTGGCGCCATGCAGGCCGCGACACTTGAGGCGGCCGAAGCCATTCGCGGGATCGGCGTCACGGTCGGCAAGATCGAGGGGGTTGCCTCGGCGATCGCGACGGGGATGGAGCAGCAGGGTTCGGCCACGCAGGAAATCGCGCGCAACGTGCAGGAGGCCGCACATGGGACCCAGATGATCACGGCCAGCATTTCCAGGGTCAATGATGCGGCCACCGAGACGGGTTCGGCGGCTGGCGAGGTGCTTGCCGCGGCCGACGAGCTTGGCATGCGGGCCAAGCGGCTGCATGCCAACATCAACGATTTCCTGGGCAAGATCCGGGCTGCCTGAAGGCCGGCGAAGCCGGTCAATGGGCGAGGCTAGGCGGTCCAGCCTGTTCGCTTAAGGTCTTTCAAGCTGAAAGCCGATTTAGTGGCCAAGCCTCAAAAGCCTGCTGGCTCATACGGGCAGTCCCTGACGGGAGTCGCCGATCAATGGCCCTTCCGCGTGTCCCGCAGCCCGCGCATCGC
>CAXTXZ010000653.1:0-2441 GCA_964248015.1 uncultured Rhodopila sp.
TGGAACCGCTGACGCTGCTGTCGGCCATTGCGACGCACACCAGCCATATCGGCCTCGTGGCGACGGCGTCCACGACATACAACGAGCCGTTCCATATCGCCCGCAAGTATGCGTCGCTGGATCATATCAGCGGCGGCCGGGCGGGGTGGAACATCGTCACGTCCTGGTCGGATGAGGAGGCGCGCAATTTCGGCCGCGACAAGCACCTGGACTACGACACGCGGTATGACCGCGCGGCCGAGTTCGTGCAGGTCGTCACCGGGCTGTGGGACACCTGGGAAGACGGGGCGCTGGTGCGGGACAAGGCCAGCGGATTGTACTTCGACCCGGAAAAGATGCATGTGCTGAACCATCGAGGGAAGCATTTCTCGGTGCGCGGGCCGCTGAACTCGGCCCCGACGCCGCAGGGACGGCCGGTCCTGGTGCAGGCCGGCGCGGCGGCGCAAGGGCAGGACATCGCCGGAGCCTATGCGGATGTGGTGTATGCGCTGTCGTTCGATCTGGCGTCGGCGCAGGCTTATTACGCCTCGGTCAAGGCGCGTGCGGCGGCGCACGGGCGCAGCCCCGATGCGGTGAAGGTGCTGCCGGGGTTCACGCCCTATGTCGGCCGGACGGAGGCCGAGGCGCGCGCCAAATACGACGAGATGCGCCGCCTGATCCACCCGAAGGTGGGGCTGGCCGTGCTGTTCAACAGCCTGGGCGACCTGTCCGCCTATCCGGTCGATGGCCCGGTGCCGGACCCGGACGGCGACGTGCGCATCCGCAGCATCGGCGCGGGCCTGCTGGCGATGGCTCGGCGTGACAACATGAGCATACGCGGCCTGTACGAATACATGATGGCGGGCAATGGCGGGCCGGTCATGATCGGGACGGCGGAACACATCGCCGATCAGATGCAGGCATGGTTCGAGCAAGGCGCCGCCGATGGGTTCAACATCTGCCCGTCGCACCTGCCCGGCGGCCTGACCGATTTCGCCGAATTGGTCGTGCCGGAGTTGCAGCGCCGCGGGCTGTTCCGCACGCAGTATGAAGGCGCCACCCTGCGCGCCAACCTGGGTCTTGCGCCGCATGTGAACCGATACCAGGCCGCGGCCCCGCAGGCGGCGGAGTAAGCGCCATGAGCCAGCGGAAAATGCGTATCGGCATGTCGATCCGGGGGCTGGGTTACCATCCGGCGGCGTGGCGGCATCCCGATGTGCCGGCGGACGGAACCCTGCGGTTCGAGCACTATGCGCGCTCCGCGCAGGCGGCGGAACGCGGCAAGTGCGACATGATCTTCTTCGCCGACGGCATCGGCATCCGGGAACGCGATGCGCCACGCGGGTCACTGGCCCGCTCGGGTTACGAGATCGTCGAGATGGAGCCGATGACCCTGCTGCCGGCGCTGGCGGTGGTGACAAACCATATCGGATTGGTGACGACAGCCTCGACGACTTACAACGAGCCGTATCACATTGCCCGCAAGTTCGCGACGCTCGACCTGATCAGCAAGGGCCGTGCCGGCTGGAACATGGTGACCTCGTGGTCCGAGGCGGAAGCCAGGAACTTCAACCGCGAGGAACATGTCGATTACGACACGCGCTACGACCGCGCGGCGGAGTTCGTTGATGTGGTGCGAGGGCTTTGGGATAGCTGGGAGGACGGGGCGTTCCGGTTCGACAAGGCGTCCGGCCAGTTCTTCGACGAAAGCAAGATGCACGCGCTGAATCACAAGGGGCCGTACTTCTCGGTGCGCGGGCCGCTGAACGTTGCCGGCATGCCGCAGGGGCATCCGGTGCTGGTGCAGGCCGGCGCATCCGATCAAGGACGGGAGATCGCGGCGGCGACGGCCGATGTGGTCTACGCGGTGCACGATGCGAAGCAGGCCTCGCAGGCATACTACGCCGATGTGAAGGGGCGCATGGCGAAATACGGGCGCGACTGGGACGACATCAAGATCCTGCCGGCGATCCGCCCGGTGGTCGGCCATACGCCAGAGGAAGCCCGTGCAAAGTTCGACCAGTTGCAGGCGCTGCTCGATCCCATGGTGGGACTGGCTCGGCTGCATGGCGCGTTCGGCGACCTGTCAGGTTATCCGCTGGATGGACCGGTGCCAATGGATGCTGTCGGACCGAACGAAATCAAAAGCGGCACCGAGCGGCTGCGCGCGCGGGTGCGGCGGGACAACCCGACGATCCGCGAATTGTATGAACAAGTGGCCGGAATGGGCGGATTCTGCCCGATCGGCACGCCCGGCCAGATCGCCGACATCATGCAGGACTGGTTCGAGACGCAGGCGTGCGACGGGTTCAACATCACGCCGACCCATCTGCCGGCTGGCTGCGAGGATTTCGTCGACATGGTCGTGCCGGAATTGCAGCGGCGCGGCCTTTTTCGTTTGGACTACGAGGGCACGACGTTAAGGCAGAATCTTGGGCTGCGTCCTGTCGTCAGCCGCTACG
>CAXTXZ010000654.1:0-2433 GCA_964248015.1 uncultured Rhodopila sp.
AGCACGGACGCGGTGATCAACATCACGACCGGCGGCGGGCTGACCATGACGCTGGACGAACGCCTGGCCGCGCCGCTCGTGGCGAAGCCGGAGATGTGCAGCCTGAACATGGGCAGCATGAACTTCAACATCTCGCGCGCCGGGGACCGCATCAAGGACTGGAAGTTCCCGTGGGAGAAGCCTTACCTGGACGCCACGGACAACTTCATCTTTCGCAACACCTTCAAGGACATCGAGGGCATTGTTGAGAAACTAGGCAAGGGGCATGGGACGCGGTTCGAGTTCGAGTGCTACGACATCGGGCACCTGTACAACCTGGCGTATTGCCTGGACCGGGGGATCGTCGAGCCTCCGTTGTTCGTGCAGTCGATCTTCGGCATCACGGGGGGCATCGGGGCGGAGCCTCGGAACCTGCTGTTCGCCAAGGAGACGGCGGACCGGCTGTTCGGCGATGGCTATGTGTGGTCGGTGCTGGCGGCTGGGCGGAACCAAATGGCTTTCACCACCATGGCGGGGATCAACGGCGGCAATGTCCGGGTAGGGCTGGAGGACAGCCTGTACATCGGCAAGGGCGCGCTGGCCAAGACGAACGCGGAGCAGGTGGCGAAGATCAGGCGCATCCTGGAAGACCTGAGCCTTGAGATCGCGACGCCCGCCGAGGCGCGGGAAATCCTGAAGCTGAAGGGCGGCGACCGGGTTGGGTTCTGAGGGCTGGGCTGGTTGCTTCGGCGCACGCGGGCAGCAACCGGCTGTCCATCACCCACGACAGGACAACACAGGGGCAGGCAGCTGTCCCTGTCGATCTTCATGGATTAGCCAGTCGCGGCCATGCTACGCGGCAACCGCCGTGGCATCATGAAGCGCGCGGACCACGGCATCCACCACGGATGTCCAGCTACCGCGCGCCTCCTGCCGAAACAGTCGCATGGTCGGGTACCATGGGCTTTTGGGGCCAGCGCGCAACCACCGCCAGTCCGGGGCCGTTGGCAACAGCACCCAGACGGGACGGCCAGTCGCGCCCGCGAGATGGGCCACTGAGGTGTCGCAGGCGATCACCAGGTCCAGCCCGGCCATGGCGGCGGCCGTCTCCGCGAAATCGGTCAGCTCGGGCGCCAGGTCCTCGAACCCGTGCGGGCCTTGCGCCAACGCCGCTTGTTGCCGCTCGATGGCGCGGTCGCCCACTTGCAGGCTGAACCAGCGTATCCCCGGCACCCGCCACAAAGGGGCGAGCGTCGCCAGGTCAAGGGAACGTTCGCGATCCTTGGGATGCTTCGGGTTGCCCGCCCAGACGACACCGACACGCAAGCCAGGTTCATCGAGCCGTAGGCGCTCTGCCCAGCGGGCGGCGGCCTCGGGCTCTGGATGCAGATACGGCGTGTCGCCCGGTATCGTATCGAGTTCCGTCCCGAAGGCGCGAGGCAGGCTCAGCAGCGGGCAATGCGTGTCGAATCGTGGCACGGGTTCGCCGATCCCGATGACCTGGATGCGGTCCGACAGGCTTCGCATCAACCGAACAAGAGGGGTCTGCACCGCGAGGATGACACGGCCCGCGCGAGCCGCGACGCGGGGCGCATAGCGCACGAATTGGATGGTGTCGCCAAGGCCTTGCTCAGGCGCCAGCAGGATGGTGCGGTCATCCAGCGGTTCGCCCGACCAGCATGCCCTGCCAGCGAATTGATCATGGCATTTTCCCGCCTGCTTTGTGCGGAAACGCCACTCGTAGTCCTCCCAGCCTTCCTTCAGTCTGCCCTGGCGCAGCAGCAGCATGGCGCGATGGTGGTATGTCTCCGCGTCCTCCGGTTCCAGCGAGGCTGCCAGATCCAGCAGCGCAAGGGCTTCGTGCGGGCGATCCTGGGCCTGCAAGGTTATCGCCAGGTTGTTGTAGCTGCCGGCATCGGTGGGCCGCGAGGCGAGCACGCGGCGCAGCACCGTCTCCGACTCCGACAGATGGCCGAGGGAACGCAGCACGTTGCCCAAATTCATCAGCGCCTCGGGATGGTCCGGCCGCAACCGCAGCGCCTGCTGGCAGGCCGCCTCCGCCTCCTCCAGCCGGCCGAGTTGCTGCAGCACATGGCCAAGGTTGGCATAGGCGTTCGGATAGCCGGGACGCAGCGCGATCGCCTGGGAAAGCAACGCGGCTGCCTCGTCAGGCCGATCGGCCGCCCCCAATGCCCCAGCCAGGTCGTTCAGCGCTTCCGGCCTGTCCGGGTGACGCGCCGCGTCGTGGCGGAAGGCGGCCTCGGCCTCGGCGTGCCGGCCCATCGTCTGCAAGGCCTTCCCGAGCGGCGCGCGCTCGGCCAGGGGATTGCGCGCCGCCGACTGCTGGTAGGCCGTGACCGCCTCCTCCACGCGGCCGAGGCCGCGCAGGGTGTTGCCAAGGTTGCTCCAGGCTTCCGCGTAATCGGGACGCAGCGCGATCGCCTTGCGATAGGC
>CAXTXZ010000655.1:0-2432 GCA_964248015.1 uncultured Rhodopila sp.
ATGGGACATCGATCGCGCGATGCCTCGGCAGGTGCTGACGCCGCCGCAGGGTGCGTCGGTGGCGCCGGATGTGCCAAACTGGGCTTGGCATGAATACGGCATGCGGGTCGGGTTCTGGCGGCTGAAGGCAGCGCTGGACGTGCATGGCATCGCGCCGACCCTGGCGATCAATGGCGCGGTGCCGGCAGCTTATCCTCGGGTAACGGCGGCGTGCCGGGACGCCGGGTGGGAATTCATGGTGCACGGCTACAACCAGGTGGCGACGCATCTGGTGGAGGACCAGCGCGCCATGATCCGCGACGCCATTGCCGTGCTGCGCGATGCTGGTGGGCATGACCCCGTAGGTTGGCTGGCACCGGGTTTGACTGAAACTTTAGAGACCCCCGACCTGCTGGCGGAGGCGGGTATCCGGTACTGTGCCGACTTTGTGGTGGACGACCTGCCGGCGACAATCCGCACTTCGCACGGTTCTTTGCTGGCGATGCCGTACAGCGTCGAGCTGAACGACATCCCGATCATGCTGATTCAGCATCACCGGGCGGAAGAGCTGTTCGACCGAACGATCGCCCAGTTCGAGCGGCTGTATCAGGAGGCAGAACATGAGGGGGCGAAGGTGATGGGGCTGGCGGTGCATCCCTACATCAGCGGCGTGCCGCATCGTATTGGCTGGTTTGAGCGGGCGCTGGCGCATATGGCCAGCCGACCGGGCACACTGTTCTGGCAGGGGCGGCAGATCATGGACTGGTATCTGAGAGCAATTGCATGAGTTTCATGGCAAAATGGGGCATGCTGTCCCAGGCTGAGCGGGATGCCGCGTATAACAACACAACGGCGGTGGCTGACAGCGCTGTGCTGAACGCGGCGCGCGAGGTTGCCTCGTCAGTGTTCCGAACAACAAACCCACTGCATTTGGACCTGCGTTACGGCAAGCGGGAACGTAACACCTGGGATTTGTTCCCGGTTGCTGATCCAGATGCGCCGTGCCTCGTGTTCATCCATGGCGGCTATTGGCAGCGCAACTCGAAAGAGCAGTTCAGTAACTTCATAGCGGGGCCATACGCGCGTGGCTGGTCGGCGGCATTGCCAGGGTACACGCTGGCGCCGGATGCGTCGTTGCGGGAGATCGTGGCGGAGATCCATGGCGCGCTGGACTGGCTGACGGCGCATGGGCCGGCGCATGGGATCAACGGGCCTGTCGTGCTGTCAGGATGGTCGGCGGGAGGGCATCTGACGGCGATGTGCCTGGGACATCCGCTGGTGAAGGCGGGACTGGCGATCTC
This sequence comes from uncultured Rhodopila sp., assembly GCA_964248015.1. Taxonomy (GTDB): domain Bacteria; phylum Pseudomonadota; class Alphaproteobacteria; order Acetobacterales; family Acetobacteraceae; genus Rhodopila. The sequence continues at coordinate 1,281 of CAXTXZ010000655.1, forward strand.
GGGTCTGTTCGAGATGGGGCCGATCCGCGATACCTACCTGAACGAGAAGTTGCGGTTGACGGAAGAGGAGATCGTGACTCTGTCGCCGATGCGGCTGCCTCTGGTGCCGAAGCCGCTGGCCATCACGTATGGAACGGCGGAATTGCCGCCGCTGGTGTCGGACAGCCGGGACTTCCACGCGCTGCGTTCGGCGGCGCATCTGCCGGGGGTGCTGATTCCGGTGGCGGAGGCAAATCATTTCACCATCATGCATGAGCTGCGTGATCAGGAGGGCGCGCTGACGCGGCAGTTGCCGTTGCTGCTGGCGTAGGATTTTCCACCGGCTGGCTCGGATGCCAGTCGCGTGAGGAATTCGTGTAGGCTGTTACTCTGTCCAACCTGAACATCTGCAAGGGTTTCCCAATTCCATGCGCCGGCTGATCTCCTCAGGTTCGTCCTTTGAGACTAAAATCGGTTACTCACGTGCAGTGGTGGATGGTGACTGGATTTTCGTCTCCGGCACAACCGGGTTCGACTATGACACCATGACGATCTCCTCAGACGTGCGCGAGCAGGCCAAGCAGACGATGCGGAATATTGAGCGGGCGCTGGCGGAGGCGGGCAGCTCATTCGCTGATGTTGTCCGGGTTCGCTACATCCTCCCCGATGCAGTCGATTTTGAGCCGTGCTGGCCCGTGCTGCAGCGGTATTTCGGCGAGGTGCGTCCAGCGGCGACGATGATCTCGGCCGGCCTTGCTGATTCTCGCATGAAGATCGAAATCGAGGTCACGGCACGCCGAGCGCTGGTTGAGAGTGAAGGACCACAAGAAATTCGTAGCAAGTTATCGTAGTCAAGGCCGTTGGAAAGGGGACAGTCACCTGAAGCCAGCCACGACTGATTTCAAGGCTTTGGTCCAGTCCCTCAACTTAAGCCCGTAAGCGTCGCGACATAACAGCCGTGAGATAGGCCGCAGCCGAAACAACAGCAACGAACGCCAGGACGGGGCCGCCAGGCCGTAACTTCCCGTGGATGTCCAAATCACCGTGATAAGTGCCGGAGACGCGGCACGAGCCAGCATGGAGGTAATTGCTCACCCGGCCCCGGCGGGCATACTGCCGGGTCGTTTGGCTGACAGCACGCACTGAATGGTATCGACGACCGAAGCGTGGTTG
>CAXTXZ010000656.1:0-2425 GCA_964248015.1 uncultured Rhodopila sp.
GATTGCCAATGACGAACGAAGAACGCGACATCATCAGCCAGTTCATCGCCCGCGTCGGCGGCGCCACGGCTCCGGGAGGCTTCGCTGGCGGATCGGTGCCAGCCACCCAGCAGCCGGCGCTGCCGCCAATCGACCGGGAAGCCGACCAGTTCATCGCGCAGAACTTCGACCGTTACCCGGAGGCCCGTTACCGCATCACCCAGCTCGCCTTCGTGCAGGAACGCGCCTTGGTCGAGGCGCAGAACCGCATCAAGCGGCTCGAATGGGAACTCCAGCAAACCCAGCAGGCGGCGCAACAGGCCGCCCAGCAATCGGCCCAGCGTCCGGCTGGCGGTGGCGGCGGCTTCTTCAGCGGGTTGTTCGGCGGCGGCAACCGCCAGCAGGCCGGAGGCCCGCCTCCTGGCGGCGCATGGGGCGGTCAGCAGCAATACCAGCAATCGGCCCCGCCGCCGCAGCCGCAGTATCCGCCCAATTACCAGCAGGGCATGTTGCCACGCTCAGGTTCTGGCTTTTTGGGGTCGGCCCTGACCACAGCCGCCGGCGTGGCAGGCGGCATGGTCGCCGGCAACGCGCTCATGGGCCTGTTCTCGCCGCATCAAGGCTTTGGCGGCGGCATGGGCGGCATGGCGGGAGCCAGCCCATGGGCTGGGGCGGCAGGCCAGGATGCTCCGGTCGATACCGGGGGCTGGAACGCCGGCGCGGCGCCCGCGGGCAATCAGGACTACGTTGACAACGGCTCCTGGGACCAAAACACCGGCGACACGTCCTGGACCGATAACAGCGGCGGCGGTGGCGGCTTGGACACAGGCGGCGGTGGCTGGGATACGGGCGGCGGCGGGTCAGACGACACCTTCTGACTTGTCAAGCCATGGCTCTGGCTGAGCATTGGCTCGGCCAAGCTTCGGCTTCGGCCATTAATTGGTCATAAAGCATAATTTGCACAAAAAAAGACGGCGGTGCTTGTGGCACCGCCGAAGTTTAGGGAGGAAACGTCCAAGAAAGCAGCGCGCCGTAGCGCTCTGCAAGACAAAGGATGGCCTTCGCAGGCGCAGCATGCAAGTCTTTTGTGCTGCGTCGCAGCAGGTTTTTCGAGCTGGTAACTTAATGTTGTCATTAAGCCACAGTTTACCGCTGTATGGCATACAAGTGCGTGCCTCAAGGCATCACGAGGCCTCTGGCTGCGTCGCCCGCCCCAGGGCCACAACCGTCCCCAGGCTGTTCGCCATGTCGGTTGGAATAAGCACAGTCGTGCCGCGCTCCTTGTTCATCTCGTAAAGCAGGTTCATTTGCCGCAGCTTCAGCGCGTTCGGGTCGCTGCCGTACAACCGCGCCGCTTCCAGTATCTGCTCGGCGATCGCCTTCTCCGCCGAGGCCAGCGTCACGCGCGCGTCCTTTTCCCGCTCCGCCTGCGCCTGCCGGCTCATTGAATCTTGCAGCTCACGCGGGATGCTGACGTCCTTGATCTCCACGCTGCGCGCCGTCACTCCCCAGGTCGAGGTCTTCGCGGTGATCGTCACCCGCAACTGCTCGTCGGCCGATCGGCGATCCGACAGCAGCCTGGCCAGGTCGGTCGCGCCAATCATCTCCCGCAGGCTGGTCTGCGCCACCCGCTCGATGGCCTGCCGGTAATTGGCGATGCGGATCGCGGCGGCTCCGGGATCGTCCACCTGCCAAAACACGATGGCATCGACGCCGACCGCCACGGTGTCACGCGTCAGCGCCTGCTCCGCGGTGATTGTCGTCGTCTCGATCCGCAGGTCCACCACCTGCGCCACCGCATCAATGAGCGGAAACAGCAGATACAGCCCCGGCCCCTTGACCTTATGGAAACGCCCCAGCCGCAGGATGACGGCACGCTGCCATTCCGAGGCAATGCGAACCGATCGCAGCAGGATGACGGCCACGATGACGGCGGCGACAATCAACGCGATATCCATGAACGGGCTCCTGAAGGACAGAAGCTCCATATAGGCTCGCGTCACCCGGCGCGCGCCGGCGAATGGCCCGCGCCACGGCGGCAATCGGCCTCTTGCAAGCCGCCCGGCATCGCGCCGTTGTCCGGCCACGCGCCGCTTCGCGGCCCATGGCGCATCGCAGTCCAGTTGTGACGCCACTGTCGGGTTTAGGCCAATTGGCGGAAGCTCGCGGTTATTCCCGAGCAAGGGTTTGAAAACCCCACGGCGCCTGGGTCGTACGTTCCCGCGCGGATTGATGCGACCCGGGCCACGCGATAGGCTGCCTCAAAACCTGGGGGAGCGAGGATCATGGAGTTCGGCATCGGCATCCCGACATCCGGCGAAAGCTGGAAGGTGGCGCAGCGGGCGGAGGAACTCGGCTTCACGCATGCCTGGTTCTACGACACGCAGATGCTGGTGGGCGACCCGTTCGTGGCGATGGGCGCGGCGGCGCTGAAAACCGCGCGCAT
>CAXTXZ010000657.1:0-2404 GCA_964248015.1 uncultured Rhodopila sp.
CCAGCCGGAATCGGATGGCCCCGGAGAAAGCGGCCGGCATCCAACGCGCGTCCGCCGGCGATCTGCAACCGTGTGGGCCGGATGGCGCCAGCGCCACAGGCGACAGCCAGCCGGTTGTCAAGCACGGCGCCCGGCGAGCCGGTCCCCTCGGTTTTCTCCGCCGCGAGTATCTTGAGCGGACGACCCTCGAAAACCGTGAAGGTGCCGGGCCAGGGATCGAATGCGCGCACCTGCCTGTCGATCTCCTCGGCGGAGCGGGTCCAGTCGATGCGTCCATCCCCGCGCGCCAGTTTCGGCGCATGGCTGACGCCCTCGGTCGGCTGCGGCTGCGGGGGAGGCGGGTTCGCAAGCGCTTCCAGGATCAGGCCGGCGCCGATCCGCGCAAGCTGGCCATGCAGGATCGCGGTTGTGGTTGACGCGCCGATCGGCACGCCTCGGCGCAGCAGGGTGGGGCCGCTGTCCAGGCCGGCCTCCATCTGCATGATGGTGACGCCGGTTTCGCTGTCGCCTGCCCTGATGGCCGCTTGGATCGGCGCCGCGCCGCGCCATTTCGGCAACAAGCTGGCATGGATGTTAAGGCAGCCCCGCTTGGGGGCGTCCAGCATGGGCTGCGGCGGTAGCCGGCCGTAGGCCGCCCCCACCGCGGCGGCCCGGTGCACCTGGGCGAGGGCCGCTTGCTCGGCTTGGTCCCCGCGCAGTTGCGGCGGCGTGCGGACCTCGATCCCCAGGGCCTCCGCCGTCGCGTGGACCGGGCAGCGCCTTACGGCTTGCCCTCGGCCGGCGGGCCTGGCGGGCTGGCAGTAAACGGCGGCAATGGCGTGTCCCGCCCCGTGGAGCGCCAGCAGGGCCGGGATGGCGAAGTCCGGGCTGCCCATGAAGGCGAGGCGCATCGCATTCACCGCTTTCTTTCTTCAAGCTTCTGGCGTTGCTCCTTGGCAAGCCGGCGCATGATCATGTTGCGCTTGAGGGCGGACAGGCGATCCACGAACAGGATGCCGTCGAGATGGTCGATCTCATGCTGAAGGCAGGCCGACAGCAGGCCCTCCGCGTCGATTTCCTGCCGCGCCCCGGTTTCATCCTGGAAGCGGACCCTGACGCGGGCCGGCCGCGTGATGTCGGCGTACTGGCCGGGCAGGGAAAGGCAGCCTTCTTCCCGCGTCGCGAGTTCCTCGCTTTTCAGGACGATCTCTGGGTTCACCAGCGTGCGGGGAAGGTTCTTGTCGTCTGGCATCAGGTCGATCACGACCAGGCGAAGGCTGTGCCCAACTTGCGGCGCTGCGAGTCCTATGCCCGGCGCTGCGTACATGCTGGCGAACATGCGGGCGACGAGATCACGCACAACGGAGGCGTCCGCCGCCCCGACAGGGCGCGCGCGGGTCTTCAGGATTTGGTTCGGCGCGATCAGGATCGGCAGCAAGCCGGGTGGATGGGAGGGAAGGGCGATGCTCATTGCTTCGCCAGATAAAGGCGGCGCGACGGCGTAGCAATGCCTGCGCTCGACCAAGGCGGCAAATTTGGTATGCCCCTTGCAACCAAGCCTGCCGGTTCCAAACTATCCTGTGCCGGGGCGCCAGAACGGGTTCCGGTCGTTGCTTCGCTCGTAGGAGGGGGCCCTTGACCACTCGCATGTTCACGTCGCCATTGTTCTTGGGCTTCGATCACCTTGAGCAGATGCTTGAGCGCGCGTCGAAGACATCTTCGGATGGCTATCCTCCCTATAACATCGAGCAAACCAGCTCAAGCGGGTTGCGGATAACGCTCGCGGTCGCCGGGTTCACCATGGACGACTTGCAGCTTACGCAGGAAGACAACCAGTTGGTGATCCGAGGCCGCCAGACAGACGACAGCCAGGGCCGCATCTTTCTTCACCGCGGCATCGCCGCTCGGCAGTTCCAGCGGTCGTTCGTTTTGGCTGAGGGAATCGAAGTGCGCGGGGCTTGGCTGGACAACGGGTTGTTGCATATCGATCTTGCGAAGCCGCAGCCCGAGGTCCGGGTGAAGACCATCCCGATAAGCCGCAGCACCGCCACGGCGTCGTTGCGCCCGAGCGGCAGTGACATCGGCAAGGTGGTGGAAAGCCAGCAGGAAGGGTGAGGGCGAACCCTTGGGATCGCGCCGCTGCAAAGCCTAACGACAGCGCTGCATGACAGGCTGTCTATCAGAAGGAGTGAGGTACCGATGGATACGAATTCAGGCGAACAGATTGATCGCGCGGCTCCCTCAGATGTTGAGCAGGTCGCCTTTGATGTGCGCCACCTGTCCCTGGAGCAACTCGCGGCCCTTGGCGTGTCGCATATCGCTTACGTGAAGCAAGTCGTGGTGCAGGGCGTGCCCGGGTTTGCCATCCACGCGGCGGACGGAACGCCGCTGGCTGTCGCCGAGGACCGGGATGTCGCAATCGCTG
>CAXTXZ010000658.1:0-2403 GCA_964248015.1 uncultured Rhodopila sp.
GCTTGGAATTGTCAGCGCGCCAGCTGCAAGCGTGTCCGACCTCCTCGACGCTGGAAAGTTGTCACGGGTCCTGCCCAAATGGTCTTCCCCGCTGGAGGCGCTTTACCTCTACTTTCCGAGTCGTCGTCACCAGTCAGCGGCATTGCGCGCGTTCGTCGCATTTTTGAAGAACCGCTCCTATCTTCCCTCACCTGAGGGCCGCGTTTTCGGTCAAAAGAGTTGATTGCGTGGTCGTGACCGCTCATGGCTGCTAAAAAACCCAGCCCCAACCAGATCAGCTCCAGATAGGTCAGCCATGCACTGACATTTTGCTCGGATCACCCAATGGGGATTGTCATGGGAAACAACGAGCCATATCGCGCCGCGCCGGGAGCGGTTCATGGCGGCGGGTAATGCAGGGGGACTGTCACTGATCCGCCTGACTCGCCAAAGCTGACGGCGGCGTCCGTGAAGCTGGGCGGGCCGAAATGCATCGGCGCGTCGCGGCTGAAGCCGAAGCCTTGCTTGGGTAGGCCCAGCAGGCTGAACTCCAGCTTCCGAACGCCGGCCTCGTCGTGCAGGGCGGCGACGGCCCAGCTTCCGGGGGGAACGCCGGTCACCTGCACGGTGACCTCGCCGCGCTTCGCGGGCGCCTCGCCGTGATAGGGGCAGGCGCCGGAGGGAAAGCTCGCCTTGCCGCAGATGGCGACCGCGACGGCGCCTTTGTCGCTGCGGACGCCGGTGACCGAGACGGTTACTTCCGCCGCCAGCGCCGGCGTTGCCAGGACCGGCGTTGCCAGGACCGGCGCTGTCAGGACGACGCAGCAGGCCGTGAGGCAGGCCGGCCTCACACCGTGGCCATGGCGACGGGCGCGCGGACCAGGTCCTGGTCGAGGCTGTCGGCGGCGATCCAGCCGGACATCAGCACCATTGGCATGCCGGGGCCGGGATGCGCCGCGCCGCCGGCGAGATAAAGGCCGGGCAAGTCGCGCGAGCGGTTGCCCGGCTTGAACGCGCCCGTGAACCGGCCGTGGCTGGCCAGCCCGTAGATGGCGCCGTTGAGCACGCGGTAACGCTCGTGGATGTCGGCGGGCGTCAGGGCGGACTCGAAGACGATGCGCTGCTCCAGGTCGGGCATGCCGGCGCAGCGGGCCAGCTTGTCGAAGATGACGCGGCGGTAGTCCGGCAGCATGCGCGTCCAGTCATGGTGCGGGCGCAGGTAGGGCGTGTGCACCAGGATGTAGATCGCGTCCCCGCCGGGAGGCGCGACGGACGGGTCGGTGCGGGCGGGCGCGGCGATGTAGCAGGTGGGATCGGGCGCCGGCTCGCCCTTGCGGTAGATCCAGTCGAATTCCTCCTTGGGATCCTTGGAGAAGACGAAGTCGTGGTGCGCCAGGTGTTCGTAGGCGCGGTCCAGCCCGAGATACAGGACGACGCCGGAACAGGCGGGATTGCCTTTCCAGCGGGTGGCGAACTTCGCCGCCGGCTTGCCGCCGACAAGCTCGCGGTAGGTGCGCACCGAATCCATGTTGGAGACGACTGCGCCCAGGCGGACGGTTTCGCCGCTGTCGGTTTCCACGCCGCTGGCGCGGTCTCCCTCAATGATGACGCGGCGTATGCCGGTTTCCGGCCGGATGTCGACGCCGAGGTCGCCGGCCAGGGCTTCCAGCGCGTCGGGCACCGCGCGGGTGCCGCCCATCGGGTACCAGACGCCGTCGTCGGTCTGCATGTGGGCGATGCCGCACAGCACTGCGGGCGAACTGTACGGCGAGGAACCGACGTACTGGACGAAATGGTCCAGCATCTGCGCCACCCGGCCATCCGGCACGCGGCGGCGGATCGTTCCGGCGACCGTCGCGCCCATGCGCAGGCTGAGCACGTCGCGCAGCGTCGCCAGGTCCATGTTCTTCTTGAAGTCGAGCGTGTCGCCGATGCCCTCGACCGAGCGCCAAAAGAAGAATTTCTCGGACACCTCGTGCAGCTTGGCGGCGAGTTGCATGAAATCCTGGAAGCCTTGCCGCGAGTCCGGCGCGAAGCCCTTCAGGGTGTCAGCCATGCGGGCGACGTCTTCCTGCAAGTCCAGCCTTGAGCCGTCGTCGAAGAAGCAGCGCCATTGCGGATCGAGGCGGCGCAGGTCGAGCGCCTGGTGGATGTCTCGGCCAGCCTCGGCGAAGATGCGCGCCAGCACGCGCGGCACCGTCAGGATCGTCGGTCCCATGTCGAAACGGAAGCCATCCTGCTCCAGCACCGCGGCCTTGCCGCCGAGCCAGGGGTTCTTATCAAAGAGGATGACGCGGTGGCCGCGCGCGGCCAGGGTGCAGGCCCCCGCCACGCCGCCAACGCCCGCGCCGCGGACGCCGCTCGGGCGGCTGCCGGCTCTGGGGGTTATGATGTTCACACCGCCTCCTTCAGGACAGGCTCGTA
>CAXTXZ010000659.1:0-2402 GCA_964248015.1 uncultured Rhodopila sp.
CCGGCAGGTTCACCACCAGCCGTCCCCCCGGCCGCAAGACCCGCCACAGCTCCGCTGTCGCCATCGCCGGATCGACCGCGCCGTGGCACAGCACATCGGCGGAGACGGCCGCATCAAAGCTGGCATCACCGAAGGGCAGGGCGTTGACGCTGCCCCGGATGATGGCGCCGCCTGATTTGCCGCGGGCGCGCTGGGCGGCGGCGTGGTCCCATTCCACGCCGAAGCGGCTCATGTCGGGACGCTTGTTCGCAAGGACTGCCAGGAAGCCTCCGGTGCCGCAGCCGGCGTCAAGCAAGCGGCCTTGGGCAAAGCCAAGCGCATCGCATAAGCGGGCGTGCAACGCCCGGTACCACCACATACGGCCCTCGACAGCGTCCATCAACGCGTATTCGGCGGGGTCCATCCGGCTGATCAGGCCAAACTGGCCGTGCCAGCAGGATGGGAACGCTGCCTGATCCTCCGTGCGCTAGGCACCGCAGCCTTCGTCGCGCAGCAGGTCCAAAACGGCGTCGGCGGGAACGTCGGCGCTGGTGAAAGCCTGGCCGACGCCGCGGGCCAGGACGAAATGCAGCGCGCCGTCCCGCATCTTCTTGTCCCGCCGCATGTGGCCAATCAGGCTGACGGCGGAGAGGCGGCGGTTCAGCATCGGCAGCTCCGCCGGCAGGCCCACGCCAGCGACATGCGCGACCACCCGCTCGGCGTCGGCAGGCGCGCAATAGCCAAGCCGCGCCGACAGCTTGAACGCGAGGCCGAGGCCGATCGCCACGCCCTCGCCGTGCAGCAGGCCGCCATCGTAACCGAACTCGGCTTCCAGCGCATGGCCGAAGGTGTGCCCGAGGTTCAGCAGGGCGCGGCCGTTGCTGGGTTTTTCCTCGCGCTCGTCATCGCCCACCACGGCGGCCTTGAAGGCGCAGGCGCGCTGGATCGCCTCGGCCTGAACGTCGCGGTCGCCGGCGATGACGCTTGGGCCGAAACGCTCGCACCAGGCGAAGAACGCCGGGTCGCCGATCAGGCCAGCCTTGGCGATCTCGGCGTAGCCGGCCCTCAGCTCGCGCGGCGGCAAGGTGCTTAGGGTACCGGTGTCCACCAGCACCATGCGCGGCTGGTGGAAAGCGCCGACAAGGTTCTTGCCGCGCCTTGTGTTGACCCCGGTCTTGCCGCCGACCGAGCTGTCCACCTGCGACAGCAGGGTGGTCGGGATCTGGATGAAGGGAAGCCCCCGCAACGCTGTCGCCGCAGCGAAGCCGGCCAGGTCGCCGACCACGCCGCCGCCCAAGGCAATCACGGCGGTGCGACGCTCCACCCCCGCCTCCAGCAACTGGTCCATTACGTCGAGGTAGGTGTCCAGGTTCTTCGCGGACTCGCCCCCCTTGATGATGATGGCGGTTGCGTCGATCGCGGTTTCCGCCAAGCCGGCCAGAAGGGTGGGGAGGTGCAGGTCCGCGACCGTCCGGTCGGTGACCACCACGGCGCGCTTCTGCGGCAGCGCTGGCGCCAGCAGCGCGCCCGCCCGGGCCAGCAGTTGGTCGCCGATGACGACATCGTAGCGGGTGCTGGGCAGCGCCACGTTCAGCCGCAGGGGCGATTTCCATTGCAGAAGCGCGTTCATGACACCTGACGTGGTATGATCGGGTGGCTCGTCGCCGCAATCCACGATGATGTCGGCTTCGGCGTAAATCGGGTAGCGCACCTCCATCAACCGGCGCAGCGTGTCTTCCCGGTCACGCCCGGCCAGCAGCGGACGGTTGTCGCGGTTGGCGACACGCCGCACCAACGTGGGGAGCTGGCAACGCAGCCAGACTGTCACCGCGCCGCCACGGGCGGCCTGCCGCGTCCGCGGGTCCATGAATGCGCCGCCGCCAAACGCCAGCACCATCGGGTCGCCCCCCAGCAGCCGGCGGATCACCCGCCTTTCACCGTCGCGAAAGGCGGGTTCGCCATAGCGGGCGAACAACTCGGGGATGGTGCATCCGGCCGCGTCCTCGATCTCCTGGTCGGCGTCGCGGAACGGCAGGCCTAGCCGAGCGGCAAGGCGTCGGCCGATGGAGGTCTTCCCAGCGCCCATCAGCCCGACCAGCACGATGGTGCGGCCAGCGAGTGTCGCGGGAAGCCGGGGCGTCTCCCGCAAAGCCATGTTGCGTGTCATGATATCCAAAGCTAGCACACCGGCCTTGGAACAGGCGATTGCCCCGAGTCTGCTGTCCGCGAGTCTGCTGCCTGCGAGCCTGGGCCTGCGAAAACCGTTTCAGGAGTCCTGAACATTCGTATTTTCCTGTTTGTCGTCCTGGCGGGACTGGTGGCCCTAGTCGGCGGCGCGCTGATGCTGGGCGCGTTCCCGCCGACGCCGGCGCCGCAAGCCATCGAGAAAGTCGTTCCGAATGACAAGTTTAGGGCGCATTGAT
>CAXTXZ010000660.1:0-2400 GCA_964248015.1 uncultured Rhodopila sp.
CCTCAGCGTCCGGTGAAACGCGGCGCGCGCTTTTCCATGAACGCGGTGCGGCCTTCCTTGTAGTCGGCGCTGTTGAAGCAGGTCTCGCCCATGCGCTTGATCGCCTCCATGTCGCGCTGGCTTTCGTCCTTCAGCATCTCGTTGATCGTCAGTTTCGAGGCGGCGACCGACAGCGGCGCGTTGTCGGCGATGCTGCGGGCGATGTCCAGCACGACGTCGTTCAACCCTTCTTCCGTCGTCATCCGGTTGATCAGGCCGATGCGCTCTGCCTCGGCTGCGTCGATGCGCTTGGCGGTGTAGAGGATCATGCGCGCGTGCGCCGGTCCCACGAGGTCGATCAGCCGCTTCACAGCGTCAGGCGCATAAGCGATGGACAGGCGCGCGGCGGGGATGCCGAACTGGCTGTCGGCGGCGGCGATGCGCAGGTCGGCGGCCATGGCGATGGCCAGTCCGCCGCCCATGCAGAAGCCCCGGATACGGGCGATGACGGGCTTCTTGAAGGCGTGGAACTTGTCGCGTCCGACGCCGGTGGCGCGGTCGTACTCGGCCTGCGCGTCGGCGCTGTTGCGGTTCTTCTCGAACTGGCTGATGTCGGCGCCGGAGACGAACGCCTTGTGGCCCGCGCCGGTCAGGATGACGACGCTGACGCTGCTGTCCTCGCTGAATTCGTCGAGGATCTCGCCCAGGCCGGTCCACATCTCCATGGACATGGCGTTGCGCTTCTCCGGCTGGTTGAAGGTGATCAGGCCAACACCGTCATCCTTGGCCGCCAGCATCTTTCCGCCGGCGTATGGCACGGTCACCGCATGTTCGGGCAGCATCTCAGATCACTCCCTTCTGTCGCATGTCTTCGAGTTCAGCGTCGGTGTAGCCGACGCCCTTGAGGATTTCCTCGGAATGCTCGCCAGCGTCCGGGGTGTAGGCGCGGATCGCCTTGGAGAAACCGGAGATGTTCATCGCCGAGGCGACCACTTCCTTTTCGCCGACATAGGGGCTGGTCATCCTGGTGGCCATGCCGAGGTGCTTGACCTGCGGGTCGGCGAACACCTGGTCGATCGAGTAGATCGGGCCGCAGGGGATGCCGTTGGCCTCGAACAGCTCGATCCAGTGGTTGGACGGTTTTGTCCGCGTGATCTCGGAGATCGCGGCGTTGATCGCCTTGCGGTCCTTGCCGCGGCCTGCCTGGGTTTTCCAGTCGGCGCGTTCCAGCCAGTCGGGACGCTCGATCGCCTCGCAGAAGCGGGTGAAGACGCGGGACGAACTGGCGGCGATGTTGATGTGGCCGTCGCTGGTGGGGAAGACGCCGGTGGGGATGCCGGTCGGGTGGTCGTTGCCGGCCTGGCCCGCGACCTCGCCCTCCATCAGCCAGCGGCTGGCCTGGAAATCCAGCATGAAGATCTGCGCCTCCAGCAGCGACGTGGTGACCCAGCGGCCGACGCCGGTGCGCTCGCGGTCGAGCAGGGCCATCATGCAGCCCATCGCCAGGAGGTTGCCGGCGGTCAGGTCGTCGATCGGGATGCCGACGCGCATGGGGCCTCGGCCAGGTTCGCCGGTGATCGACATCAGGCCGCCCATGCCCTGGGCGATCTGGTCGACGCCGGCGCGGGGTCCGTACGGGCCGTCCTGGCCGAAGCCGGAGATGCTGCCGTAGACGATGCGCGGGTTGATCGCCTTGACGTCCTCGTAGGAGACCTTCAGGCGGTGCTTCACGTTGGCGCGCATGTTTTCCAGGATCACGTCGGCCTTGGCGGCGAGGCGCATGAAAGCCTCGTGGCCTTCCTTGCTCTTCAGGTTCAGGGTGACCGCGCGCTTGTTGCGGTGCAGGTTCTGGAAGTCGAAGCCGTGGCGGCGGCCGGCGACGTCCTCGCCCTCGCTGGCGGGCGGCTCGATGCGGATGACGTCGGCGCCCCAGTCGGCGAAGTGGCGCACCGCCGTGGGCCCGGCGCGGGCGAGCGTCAGGTCGAGCACGGTGATGCCGTTCAACGGCATGCGGGTCTCGCTGGCGGCGAACTGCGCCTTGTCGCCTGGGCTCTCGGGCATGGATGGTTCCTTCTGGTGCGTTCCCTGGGGATCATCGGCTGGTACGGCGGTTTGCTCAAGTACGATGAGGGAGATGGCGCCGAAGATGACGTTGGGATGTGCCGCCGAACACGATGCGTCGGCCGTTGCCGGGAGCGGAATTGGCAATGGAATGCCTGGTGAAGGAAGATCCGCCCTCGGCGGAACCGCTCGCCGGGAGGTTTATCCGGAGCGAAGCGTTCGAAGCGTCGTTGCCAACCAGGCGGTTTGCCTGCGCGCCTTTTCCGGCGCTCTGTCGGCGCTTTCGTCCATGGGGCATGGCCTGGTTAGGCATTGCTCAACAATTACTGCGTCAACCTGATGGTTTTGGGCTGATGGTGT
>CAXTXZ010000661.1:0-2397 GCA_964248015.1 uncultured Rhodopila sp.
TCAGCTGGCGTGCCCAGTGGTGGGCGGTGGCACAGGCCTCGATGCCGACCAGGCATGGCTCCAGCGACTTGAAGAAGCTGACGACGTCGCTGCGCTTGAGCTTGCGGCGGATGACAACCTTCCCATCGGCATCGACGCCGTGGACCTGGAACCAGGACTTGGCGAGATCAAGGCCAAGGGTGGTAATCTGCATGGCGGGCGGCTCCTCTCATGTGTGGCGTTCAGCGACGACCACAGTTTGGCACATCGATGCCGGAGAGCGGGGGCCGTCCACCCCATCAAGACTTATGTCTTATGGCAATGCGAGCACCTATTGCCCCGCTTGGCTTGTTCATGATCCAGTGCGGGCTCTATAAAAACAACAAGCTGGGGAGATACCTATGTCAGGAGCGTCAAACGCAGCAGATGAAGCCGTTCTCGTAACCCCCGATCAGGTGCCTTGGACGGATAGTCCGGTCATTCAAAACGCCAGAGGCGCATTCCTGACCGGTGATCCATCAAAGGCTGAAGTCACTGTTCTCCGCGTCAAGTTGCCGCCACATTGCAGGCATCCGCCACACAGGCATCCATTCTCGGAGGTGGCCACTGTGCTCAGTGGCCGCCTCGGCTATGGATTGGGAGATGCGTTCGACACATCAAAAGGCCGGATGCTGGAGGCTGGCACCTTCGCCGTCGTTCCAGCCAAGCGAGCCCATTACATTTGGACCGACAATGAGGAAGCGATCGTGCAGGTTCAATTCATCGGGCCGTTTGGCATCGACTATGTCAATCCGGGTGACGACCCGCATAAGCGCGATCGCGCCTCATAAGTTAAACTCAAGAATGCTGGGCGCCGCACCTGCTTTTGGGTCCGGGCTAAGCGCTACACCTATTGCGACAGAAGCCCGGAACCCAACCATATCTCTCCGACAATCGCCTAGTTCAGCCGCTCGACGAACACCTTGACCTTGCCGCCGCAGGCCAGCCCGACTTCCCAGGCGCGCTCGTGGCTGACGCCGAAATCCAGCAGTTGCGGGCTGCCGGACTCAATCGTCCTCATCGCCGCGTCGGCCACCGCGCCCTCGATGCAGCCGCCCGACACCGAGCCCGCCATGCGGCCCGACTTCGTCACCGCCATCTGGCTGCCCGCCGGCCGAGGCGAACTGCCCCAGGTTTCCGTCACGGTCGCCAATGCGACCTGCTCCCCGGCCGCGCGCCACAGGGCCGCGGTGGACAGGACATCTTCGCCTTCGGATACGCTCATGGGTCTCTCCTTTTCACGGCAACAGGACGCGACAGCAAGTCAATCAGGCCGCGCAGGCTGTCCAGGTTGTGCACCGGACGGAACTCGTCCACATGCGGCAGCATGGCGCGGATGCCCTGGGATCTTGGTTCGAACCCGCTCCAGCGCAACAGCGGATTGAGCCATATCAGCCGTGTGCAGGACCGGTGCAGGCGGTCCATGTTCTCCGCCAGCCCGTGCGCGCCGTCGCGGTCCAGCCCGTCGGTGATCAGCAGCACCACCGCGCCCTGGCCCAGCACCCGCTTGGCCCACAGGCGGTTGAAGCCGTCCAGCGCCTCGCCGATGCGCGTGCCGCCGGACCAGTCGGGCACGACGTGCGCCACCATCTGGAACGCGACCTCGGGATCGCGCGCCCGCAACTGGCGCGTGACGTTGGACAGCCGCGTGCCGAACAGGAAGACATGCACCCGGTCGCGGTCGTTCGTCACGGCGTGCAGGAAGTGCAGCAGGATCTGCGCGTAACGCGCCATGGACCCGGAGATGTCGCACAGCACCACCAAGGGCGGAGGCCGCGTGACCCGGCGGTTGCGCGCGATCGTCAGGATCTCGCCGCCCTGCCGCAGGCTGGTGCGGATCGTCCGCCGCAGGTCGGTCACCGGCCCCAGCGCATCGGGCCGCAGCCGCCGCGTCCGCCGCAGGTCCAGCGGCAGCGCCAGCCGGCGGATTTCCTGCTTGGCGCGGTTGATCTCGGCCGCGCTCATGGCCTCGAAATCCATCCGCTGCAGCCTCTCGTGCTCCGAGATCGTCATCGTCATGTCAACCGTCGGCGGCTCGTCCTTCGGCTGCGGCGGCTTGTCGCCCTTGCGCGCGAACGCCTCCGCCACCCGGCGGGAGGCCGGCGGCGGCTTCTCCGGCTTCTTCCGCCGCGCGTCCAGCAGCGCCATCGCGGCGGCCTGTTCCGCCGCCGACGGATCGCGCCAGAACAGCGCGAACGCCTGGTCGAACACCTCCTGGTGGTCATGCCGGTGGATCATCGCCGCCCGCAGCGCCGTCCGCGCCTGCGTCTTGGAGGCAAGGTCGATCCGCGTCAGCGCCTCCTGCGCCGCGATCGTCTCGGCCACGCCCACCGGCAGTCCCGCTCGGCGCAGCAGCCGGGCGAAATGCATGACGTTCGC
>CAXTXZ010000662.1:0-2396 GCA_964248015.1 uncultured Rhodopila sp.
GGTTGGGGGGGCAGGCGCCGGGGGCGAGGGGATGGTGGGTGACGGCGAGTGGACGGGCTGGGGTGGCGAGGACGGCGAGGGTCTGGGGGTGTAGGTCGGTGGCGACGGCCAGGACGTTGGATTTGCTTCGGCTGAGGGCGTGCGCCATGGCCATGGCCTCGGCGGCGGCGGTTGCCTCGTCCAGCAGGGAGGCGTTGGCGATCCGCATGCCGGTGAGGTCGCAGATCATGGTCTGGAAGTTCAGCAGGGCTTCCAGGCGGCCTTGGGCGATCTCGGCCTGGTAGGGGGTGTAGGCGGTGTACCAGCCGGGGTTTTCCAGGACGTTGCGCCCGATCACCGGCGGCGTGACGGTGCCGTGGTAGCCCAGGCCGATCAGGGACTTTGTGGCTGCGTTCTGGCCGGCCAGGGCGCGCAGCTCGGCGATGGTCGCGGCTTCGTCGATCGGCGGCGGCAGGTCCAGGGGTTTGTTCGAGCGGATCGACGTTGGCACCGTCTTGCCGGCGACGTCGTTCAGGGTGGCGGCGCCGACGGCGCGCAGCATCGCCGCCAGCTCGGTTTCCGAGGGGCCGATGTGGCGGCGCACGAAGCCGTCGTTTTCCTCAAGCTCGGCCAGTTCCGCCAGCGCGTCCATGCTTACAGGGTCTCCAGGAATTCGTCGTAGCCGTCCTGGTCCATCAGCGCCTCGAAGGTTTCGGGGTCGTCGAGTTCCAGGCGGAAGAACCAGCCCTCGCCCTCGGCGTCGCTGTTCACGATGGAGGGGTCTTCCAGGATGGTTTCGTTGACCTCGACCACCTTGCCGGACAGCGGGGAGTAGACGTCGGAGGCGGCCTTGACGCTTTCGACGACGGCGCAGGTTTCGCCCTCGACGACCTCGCGCTCCAGCTCGGGCAGTTCGACGTGCACGAGGTCGCCGAGTTGCTCCTGCGCGTGGTCGGTGATGCCTATGGTGGCGATGTCGCCTTCCAGCACGATCCATTCGTGGTCCCGGGTGTAACGCTTGTCGGCGTTCTTGGGGGGCATGGGCGGACTCCTTCAGCGGATGTAGCGGTGGGGGATGAAGGGAAGCGGCACAACGGTCGCCGGGATCGTCCTGTCGCGGATGAGGAGGTTCAGGCGGGCGCCGTCGGCGGCGAGATCATTGCGCACGTAGCCCATGGCGACGGGGCCGTTGACGCTGGGGCCGAAGCCGCCGGAGGTGACCGTGCCGGCTTCCGTGCCGTCCTCGGCAACGATCGTGGCCAGGGCGCGGGCGGCGGCGCGGCCGTCCGGACGGATGCCGACGCGCTTGCGGGTGGGGCCGTTGTCGAGTTGGTCGCGCATGACCAAGCCTCCGGGGAAGTCCCAGAGCATCTTGCGGCGCTTGTTGATGACCCAGGCGAGGCCGGCCTCGATCGGGGTGGTGAGTTCGTCAAGGTCGTTGCCGTAGAGGCAGAGACCGGCTTCGAGACGCAGCGAGTCGCGCGCGCCGAGGCCGATGGGGACGACCTGGGGGTGGACGATCAGGCGGTCGGCCAGGGCTTCGGCCTGGGCGGCGGGGACGGAAATCTCGAACCCGTCCTCCCCCGTGTAGCCAGACCGGGAGACGAGGCAGGCGATGCCGTCCAGCGTGACGGCGGCGATGGCCATGAACGGCAGGGCGGCGGCTTGCGGCGACAGGTGGGCCATGACGGCGGCGGCTTGCGGGCCTTGCAGGGCCAGAAGGGCGCGGTCGTCCTGCCGGGTCAGGGTGACGCCGCCGGGTAGGTTGGCCAGGAGGTGGCTGAAATCGATGTCCTTGCGGCTGGCGTTGACGACGAGGAACAGCCGGTCTTCCGCAAGGCGGGCGACCATGAGGTCGTCGATGATGCCGCCAGCCGGGTTGGTCAGCAGGGTGTAGCGCTGGCGGCCGAGCTTGAGGCCGGCGATGTCGCCGGGGACGAGGGTCTCCAGGGCAGTCGCGACGCCGGGGCCGGTGAGCATGGCCTGGCCCATGTGGGAAACGTCGAACAGGCCGGCTTGGCTTCTGGTGTGGAAGTGTTCGGCGAGCACGCCGCCCCGGCAGCGGGTGGCGAGGTTGGCTGTCAGGTCGTACTGCACGGGCATGGCGTAGCCGGCGAACGGCACCATGCGGGCACCGTGGCGGCGGTGCCAGGCGTCGAGCGGGATGCTGCGCAGCGGATCGTCCGGGTCTGGGTTCAGCAGCACGGCAAGCATCCCCGATAGGGCCATCCGCCGGCGGGATGCCGGTGGAGATGACCCCCCTCTGTCACGGTACCTGAGAGATTCGGGGTTAGGCCCCTTACTCCGTCGGTGCGGACCCGGCGCCTGCGCGCGGTCCGGCTTTCCAGAGATCCCTGCCCGTCGCGGTCCTTCTTGCCTGAGCGTTTCCGGGGGCCGGTTGCGCCTTCGGCGGTGGG
>CAXTXZ010000663.1:0-2390 GCA_964248015.1 uncultured Rhodopila sp.
CGACGCAGGTCCTGCTGCGCGCGTCGCCGCTCCACCACCATGCGGGTGCGCTGGGCGACCTCCCGAATGAAAGCGAGTTCCTCGGCGGGCCATTCACGGGCCATCGCATGCGTGAGGTACAGCAGGGCAACCAGGCCTTCCCGCTCGGTGACCGGCATGTTGATAAAGGACTGCGCGCTGATCGCCTTGAGGGCGCCGGCGGTCGCCGCCGTGCGAGGGTCCTGCTCGGCGTTGGCGACAACCACGGTTTCGCCACGCTTGAGGTTGTCGATATAGGAACCATAGTCGCGAAAGTGCAGCACGCTTGCGAGGCTCTCGATGCCAGGCGCGTTCCAGTCGCTGTCGATCGCAATGGTTTCCGTCGCCGGGTCGATGGTGCCGTAGCCGGCGCGGCTCACGTCCAGGGTGTGCCCAAGGATCTCTGCCGCCGCGAAAGCCAGTTCGGCGGGCAGCTCCAAGGCGCGGAATCGGTCATCAAGGTCCATAAGCGCGCGGCTTCGTATTTCGGCCTTCTTGCGGTTGGTGATGTCGAGCGACGTACCGGCCATGCGCAGCGACGTGCCATCGCTCCCCAGGACGACCTGCGCATGGATTTCAACCCAGGCCACGCCTGCGTCCGGCCGCAGGACCCGATATTCAATGTTGTAATCGCTGCCGGTCGAGACGCTGTGCGCGACAGTGGCTTGCATTCGCTCCCGATCATCAGGGTGCACGGCCTCGCGCAGGTCCGCAAAAAGAAAAGTGGCGTCTGGATCAAGCCCGAAGGTCTTCTTGAAAAGGGCGGAGGCAGTGATCTCGCCGCTGCGCAGGTCCCGTTCCCATACGCCAAGGCCACCTGCCTGCGTGGCGAAACGCAGCCGAGCCGCGCTTTCTTCCTGCGCGCGCAGCCGATCGCTCAGTTCGGCGACCAGCGCCGCGTTATGGTTTCTTAAACCAGCCAGGCGCTCGCGCTCGATCGTCACGTCCACCTGGCTTGCGGAGAAGTAGGCAACTTGCCCTGCGGCGTCCCGAATGGGGGCAATTGACAACCTGTTCCAGAACGCCGTGCCATCAGCGCGGTGATTGCTGATGTCGATCTCAATGGGCTTGCCCGCGTGCACGGCCTCTCGGATGCGCCTGATGCTGGCTGGATCGGTGCCAGGGCCTTGGAGGAAGCGGCAGTTGCGGCCGATAATCGCGTCGCGCGAGTAGCCGGTCAGCCGGCAGAAGGCATCGTTGGCGAATATGATCGGATTGTCCGGCAGGCGCGGATTGGTGAAGACAACAGGCATGCGGGTGGCGCGCACGGCGGCCACAAAAGGGTTGATCCCTGAATCCTCGCCCGAGATCTGCGCCTCGATCCGGGCATGATCGACGTCCGCGTCCGATAGGACGTTGCCGAACGCGCCTGGGCTGGCGGCGTGGCTCATCGCGGCTGGCTGCTTTGCCCTCACGTCCCGTGCTGCTCCTCAGACGCGTCATGCGCGCAGGCGTCACCAACCGGATCGCCTGTTGAAGCCCATTCTATCAAAATACGATACAGTTCCACAACCAGGTCCGCAACGGCGTCGGCATGGTCACCGGGACTTTCATGACCTGCGGGAAAAGCATCAGCGCAAGGCGCGGGTCCAGGTCGTCAAGCTGCAAGATGTCATGAATGGCTCGGCAAGCGCGCCCTCTTTCTTGACCCACGGCGTCAACCGCCCGGTGGCGTCACTCCGTGATCGCCATGTCGTTCACGTTGTTCGCGGGACGCGGAGCGAGAACAAATGGCGGTCAATCCTGCGCGCAGAGGGCGCACTGCCCCTCGGCTTCGATCGTCGCCTTGCCCAGCTTGAACCCCAGCCGCTTCGCGGCATCCGCCAACGCATGCGCCAGTTCGTGATCCTCCAGTTCCGCCACCTTGCCGCAGGAGCGGCAGATGAAAAACTGCGCCGCATGGTCATGATCCTCGTCCGCGATGCAGCCGACAAACGCGGAAAGCCGTTCCAGCTTGTGGATCAGCCCCTGTTCCAGCAGGAACTCAAGCGCGCGGTAAACCGTGGGAGGCGCCGCGCCATGCCGCGTGCTGCGCAACTGGTCCAGCAGGTCGTACGCGCCGGTCGGCGCGTCGCGGTCCAGGATCAGCCCCAGCACCTGCCGGCGCAGATCGGTCAGCCGAGCGCCTCGGCTGTCACAGATGCCCGAGGCGCGGTTCAGCAATGTTTCAGTGCGGGGGGAGAACCCCATTGACAACCCCTTGGCGGCGGACGCGCATGATGCCCAGATATGATCCATGAAAGACTTTACCACACAAGCGGACGCCGTGCTCGCCGAGATCCGTTTTGATGCCAACGGCCTTGTTCCGGCGGTCGCGCAGCAGCACGACACCGGCGAGGTGCTGATGATGGCCTGGATGAACGCGGACGCCG
>CAXTXZ010000664.1:0-364 GCA_964248015.1 uncultured Rhodopila sp.
ACATCAAGGGCCGGGCTCCGGTTATCGCCGATTTCGTGGTTGGGGCCGATGGCATCGGCTCCAAGGTCAGGCACCACCTGACATCGGCTGAGCCCGTCTACACCGGCGTCAACATGATCGCCGCCAACATCCGCAAGGATCTCTGGCGCGGTTCCGAGATCGACAAAATCCTCGGCGAGGGCTCCGTGATGTTCGCCGGCGGTCGGAAGACGGTATTCACGCAGCGCTGCAACCAAGACCTCATCCTTCTCTATTTCTCGCTGAATGTGGCCGAGGGCTGGCCGAAGACGGCCGGTTTCACGCTCGATGATAAGACGGCGGTGTTGGCGGCCATCGGCGAGGCGTACAGCGACTGGTCGCCGGA
>CAXTXZ010000664.1:374-2380 GCA_964248015.1 uncultured Rhodopila sp.
CTGACGCAGGTTCAAGACAACTTCCATCTTTGGCCGAACTCCGTCCTGCCGCCGGACTACCGGTGGGAAACCCAGCCTGGCCTGACGATGCTGGGCGATGCGTCACACGTCATGCCACCGTACACCGGCAAGGGGGTGAATCTGGCTATGCTGGACGCGCTCGAACTCGCCGATGCGTTGACCCACGCGCCGCGTGGGGACGTAACCGCGGCCGTCGCGGAGTTCGAGGGACGCATGCGGAAGCGCGCGAGCCACGAGACCGGCGCATGTCTCGCGATCGGCCGACAGGTGTACGGCTTCGATCTGGATCTCAGCCTGCCTGCCGCCGCGTGAACAGTCTGGCCCCTCAACCAGCAACGGCTGATCACGCGAGGAGGCAACCATGACGCTCGACCATGCCGCGACAGCTTCGGCAGCAGAGCGGCTTGAAGTGGGGGGCGCCTTGTGTCGTTTCGGTGCGGGTGCCGATCTCAATGACGCGGGCCTGCTGGCGACGGCCTTCAGCGACGAGGCCGTCGTAGACTTCGGTCCTTGCGGTCGTGCGATGGGCCTGGACTTCCCGGTGCTGACCGGGGGTGGGACCATCGTCGGTTTCCTATGCAGCAATGCCGAGAAGCAAACGACGTCGCACGTCATCACCGATGGCCGGGCGCGGATCGACGGAGATCCGGCCGTGCTTCGCGCGTTGGTCGATGCAACTCACCTGCCGAAGGACGACCATTCCCGCCGCTGCCAGATGATGAACTGGCATGACGTGGACTCGGTCAGGAAAGCGGACTCGTGGCGCATGCGCCGGGTCGCCACCAGCAACGCCTGGTTCACCGGAGACGTCCAGGTGCTGCTGGGCAGGTAGAGCTCTCCGCATTCGACAGCGGGTTAAGACATCCAGTCGATTCGACATGCTTTATTGATCCGGCCAAGGTGGTCTTGGGGTAAGCGGGCAGGCGCACCACGTGGCTGGGATGGTTCACGTGGACATGCGCAAGCTGCCGGCGGCGGCGCAAGAAGAACGCCGGCGCCAGGTGGTGGGACTGCGCGAGAACGGGCTGACCTTTGCGGCCATTGCGGCGCAAACGGGCCTAACCGAAAACGGGGTGTCCGGCATTTGCCGGCGCTACGCCGAGCGGGGCATGGCGGGCCTGGCCAGCGGGCCGCACGGCCCGGTGCCTGGCACAGGGCGGTTCCTGTCGGTCCAGCAGGAGGCGGAAATTGGTGGTCTGATCTGCCGGCATCTGCCGGATGCGCTGGGGCTGCCTTATGCCTTGTGGAGCCGTGCGGCGGTGCGGGCGTTGGTCGAGCAGCGCTGCAGGGTGCGCTTGGCGGTGCGCAGCATGGGCACATACCTGGCACGCTGGGGCTTCACGGCGCAGAAGCCGCTGCGGCGTGCCTACGAGCAATCGGCGGACGCGGTGCAGCGCTGGCTGAGCCACGACTACCCGGCCATCGTGGCGCGGGCCAGGCGGGAAAAGGGCGCCATCTTCTGGGGCGACGAGACCGGCTTGCGTTCGGATGACGTGCGCGGCCGCAGCTTTGCGCCGCGCGGGCGCACGCCCGTGGTGCGCCCCTCACAGAGGCGGGCCAGGCTGGGTCTGGTCTCGGCGCTCACCAACAAGGGCGAGTTGCGCTGGATGCTGCTTGACGGCGCGATCAAGGCGCCAAGCCTAATCCGCTTCATGCAGCGCCTTGTTAAGGAAGCCGGCCGCAAGGTGTTTCTGATCCTGGACAACCTGCCCGTCCACCGCGCCCGCGCGGTGCAGGACTGGCTGACCGGGCGCCGGGCGGAGATCGAGGTGTTCCACCTGCCCGCCTACAGTCCCGAACTCAACCCCGACGAGGGCCTGAACGCCGACCTCAAGCAGGCCGCAACCCGCAAGCCGCCGGCCCGCAGCAAGGACGACCTCAAGCGCACCTTGGTCAGCCACATGCGCAGTCTCTCCAAGCGCCCAAGCCGCATCCGCTCCTACTTCGGCCACTGCACCTTCCGCTACGCCGCTTAGCCCAAGATC
>CAXTXZ010000665.1:0-2380 GCA_964248015.1 uncultured Rhodopila sp.
ACCGGAAACATCGCCACCGGACGCCGATCCCAAGGCCCTGCCGGCGGCGCGGACAAGCCGGCGCCACCGGCCCCCGACGCGATCCCCGGCGCAAAGGCACGCCAGCCGGTTGCCCCGCCCACCCGCGCCGCCGCCGACATGCAGCCCACGGACGCGCTGTTTGACGCGATCAATCGTGGCGACATCGCCGGGGCGCGCGACGCGTTGAACCGCGGCGCAGACCTGAACGGCGTCAATGTGCTCGGCCTTACGCCCATGGAACTGTCAGTCGACCTGGGGCGGAACGACATCTCGTTCCTGCTGCTGTCGATGCGGGGCGAAGACAGCGGACGAGGCGCGCGTGCCTTGGCACGGGACAACGCGCCGCCGGCAGCGCCGCGCGGAGCCTCCTCGGTCAAGGCAGTTCAGGCAAGGCATCATCCGCCCGGCAAGCCTGCCGCCGGGGAAACAAGGCGGGAAGCAATCCCCCAGAAAACGGCGGCGCCAAAGCTGTTCGCCAATGACGGCGGCACGCCGCTGCCTAATGCCGGATTTCTCGGCTTTGGTTCGCGTCAGGCGAGCAACTAGACCGCGATTGTCCTCACTGGAAGTCAGGACGGAAACGATCCAGGTCATCAGCCTGCGCCACGGAACAGCAGGGACATGGCTGGGGCGGGAGGGATCGAACCTCCGAATGACGGAATCAAAATCCGTTGCCTTACCGCTTGGCGACGCCCCAATGCATCTGTGAGATAAGGTCCCCGAGCGTCCACGTAAAGCCAGAACCGCTATTTCCCAAAAAGCCCGCCACCCCAAACCCACCATCCCGGCCGGGAAAGTCGGCCTGCGGCGTCACGGGCAGCCTCTGGCGTGGGAAAAACCCCGAAACAGGTGGCGCCCGATCCGCTCATGCGGGCAAGACGGCAGCCGGGCGCGCCCGCCAACGCGGCCAGGACATGCGCGACAGGCGGCGCCAGCGCCACCGCCGGCGGCTCAAGGTCGTTCCCCGCCGCCGCCAGCGTCGCGACAAGATCGTCAACCTCCGCCCAGCCGCCAGCCGGAAGCGGCACCGCATCTGAAAACAGCCCCACCCGAGCGCGGAACACGGCTGGCGTCGAAACCGCAACGCCTGGATTGATCAACACCAGTCCCAGGGCCGGCAACACCGGGGCCGGAGCAAGCTGAACGCCAGTGTCGGCCATGACGCATGGCTGGCGGAGCAGGCACGCAGGCACGTCAGCGCCCAACTCCCTTGCAATGGCATTCAACGCCACGGCGTCCACGTCGATCGCCCAGGCTCGGCGCAACAAGCGCAACGTCGCCGCCGCGTTGGCGGACCCGCCGCCAAGACCAGACGCAACAGGTAGGTTTTTCTCCAGCGCAAGCCGGCCGGAAGGCTTTACCCCCGCTCGGGAGGCCAGCAGCCGCGTTGCCCTCAGAACTAGGTTGTCTGCCTCCTCCTCCAGTCCGGCGGCGAATGGCCCCGTCACGGAAAGGGAAAGATCGTCGGCACGCTC
Source organism: uncultured Rhodopila sp. (assembly GCA_964248015.1). Classification (GTDB taxonomy): domain Bacteria; phylum Pseudomonadota; class Alphaproteobacteria; order Acetobacterales; family Acetobacteraceae; genus Rhodopila. Next base: position 1,497 of record CAXTXZ010000665.1, read on the forward strand.
GACAGTGACCCAGTCGCCAACGTTGGCGAAGACGACAAGGCTATCAAGCAGGTGATACCCGTCGCCGCGCTTCCCAACGACATGAAGATGCAAATTGACCTTGGCCGGCGCGAACTCGGAATAAGCCACGGCCGGAGTCAGCTACTGCCCGCTGATGACAGCGCTTGGCTGGCCCTTGTTCAGCTTGGCCTCAAGCTTGACGGCATCGTCCGGCGCGGGATTCAGCGTCAGCGCTCGGCGCCACTGGTACTGCGCTTCCGTCTTGCGTCCCGCCGCCCAGTAGGCATCGCCAAGGTGGCCGTTGATCGTCGTGTCTTCCGGCTCCAGTTCCACGGCCCGTTCCAGGGTCTTGACCGCCGCCTGCATGTCGCCCTCGCGGTAATAGATCCACCCGAGGCTGTCGGTGATGGCGCCGTCATTCGGCCGCCGCTCCGCCGCCCGCTGGATCATCTGCCGCGCTTCCGCCAGATGATGCCCCATGTCGGCCCATGAGTAGCCCAGGTAGTTCAGCACGAACGGCTGGTCGGGCGAAAGCTGCAACGCGTAATGGAAGTCGTTCTCAGCCTTCTGCCACTGGCGGGCGCGTTCCTCGGAAACGCCCCGGTCGTAGAACACGACCCAGTCGGTCGCGACGGGCTTGCTGATGCGGGCAATGGATTTGTCGTACGCCGCCACCGCGTCGGCGAACCGCTGCTTCATCCGCAGGAAGTCGCCACGCTGCGCATCCGGCAAGGGACTGTCCGGATAGTCATGCGACAAACGTTCCAGGTCCCGCATGGCTTCATCCGAGCGTCCTAGTCGGTCAACGATCCCGGCGCGACGCAGTTGCGCCACGGCGATAATGGGATCGTTGCCGGGAATGTCGTTCAGCATGCGCAGCGCGG
>CAXTXZ010000666.1:0-482 GCA_964248015.1 uncultured Rhodopila sp.
CCATAGCGCCGGGGCGGCCGGGCGGAAGTCGATGGCGGGGAAGACCGGGCCGTCCTGCGGGCCACCGAAGACGATGGTGTTGAAGCCGGGGGTTCGGGCCAGGCGGCGGGCGAGCAGGCCGATGGCGCCGGTGCGGCCGGGGCCGAAGCCTTCTCGCGGGGGCAGGACGACGGCGGCCAGGCGCATGGCGGGGATATACAGGCCGGCGGGCGGGGGCGCCATTGGCGCGGATCATGCGCCGGCATGGTCCTGCGTGGCGAATCTGGAAGGCCATGGGTCCGAAATGACGCCTGGGCGCAAAGACAAATTGACGCCGTTATTCCGGTTCGGTGATAAAGCGGCAGTCATGGAAAGAGCGTGCGATGAGCGGCTATGACACCGATGTCCTGGAATGGTCGGCACGGCAGGCGGACCTGTTGCGCCGGCGCGGGCGGGGGGGGGCAATAAGCCGGGCCGACCCCGGGGCCCCCCCGAATGGCGCG
>CAXTXZ010000666.1:492-2378 GCA_964248015.1 uncultured Rhodopila sp.
GCCTGGCGGCGGGCGAGCATATCAGCGAGCAGATCGACTGGCCCAACGTCATTGACGAGGTGGAGACGGTAGGCCGGTCCGAGCGGCTCCTGCTGCAAAGCCAGATCGCGCTGGTGCTGGAAAACCTGATGAAGCTTCAGGCGTCGCCGTCGACCGGCTCTCGGAACGGATGGAGCATCAGCATACTGCGCGGCCGTCGCGCCATCACGCGGAGCCTTGGAGACAACCCAAGCCTGCATTCCGCCGTGGCCCCGATGATTGCCGACGAGCTGCCGTCCGCGCGCCGGATCGTTGCGGCTACCCTGCTGGAACACGGTGAACAATCGCGCGTTGACGTCGCCAGCCTGGCCTACACGCAGGATCAGGTGCTGGGCGATTGGTTCCCGGAGGCGTAAAGCCTTCTATAGCGGATCGCCGGAAGACCGAAAGGTCCGGAGGCGTGAATCTGCTTAGAAAGCAATGAACCATAGCCATGCGGAGCGCGGCGGTGAACGTCGTGGCGCGTGAGGACGCGCGCGTCCAGGACGGTTTCCGAGGCCTGTTGGACAAGACGCAAGCCGTTGCTCCGATGCACGCGTCCTGGTTGCGTCGCGCTTCCGTGACGGCGATCAGGAACGCCAGGCTTGCACTTGCCTCACCAGGGCGGCCACGTGGTCCGGCGGCGTCGTCTTCAGGATGCCGTGGCCAAGATTGAAGATGAACGGACCCTGGCTCGCTGCCTGAAGGATGCGTTCGACCTCGGCCGCCATTGGGGTTCCGCCGGCGACCAGAATCTGAGGGTCGAGGTTTCCCTGGATGCAGCGCCCCAACCCTCGCTGGATCGTTTGCGCGGCCCAGCCCAAGGGCACCGTGCTGTCAAGGCCGACGCAGTCGGCTTGGGTCGCTTGCAGGTAGCCGTCATAGAGAAGGCCCGCCGCCCGGGGAAACGCGATGACGGGGATCGCGGGATGCTTTGACCGGAGCGCGCGGATGATGCTGCCGACAGGCTGGACGCACCATCGCTGGAAGAACGGCTCGGGCAAGATGCCGGCCCAGCTTTCAAAAAGCTGAATGGCTTCGGCGCCCGCCTCGATCTGCTTTTCCAGGAACTGGATGGCGGCTGCCGTAAGCAGGTCAATGAGGGGTTGGAAGCTGTCGGGATCGCTCAGCGCCCACTGCTTTATGATGGCGTGCTCGGACGCGCCGCCGCCCCGGCCCTCGACCATGTAGGTGGCCACCGTCCAGGGCGCGCCGGCATAGCCGATGAGGGTGACATCCGCGGGCAGGGCGACCGAGAGGCGCCGGACAGTCTCGTAGATCGGGGCCAGTTCGTCGTGCAGGCGAGACAGGCTGAGGCATTGCCGTATGTCCTGGGGCGAGCGGATCGGCGGCGTGAGCACAGGCCCCTCGCCCTCCTGGTACGCCAGGGTTTGCCCCAGGGCGGCCGCGAGTTGCGGAAGGTCGGCGAACAGGATGGCGGCGTCCAGTTGGAAACGCCGGATCGGCTGGAGCGTGACCTCGGCGGCATGTTCCGGGGAGTTGCAGAGGCCCAGCATGCCGCCGGCGGCCTGGCGCGTGAGGTGATATTCCGGCAGGTAGCGCCCCGCCTGACGCATCAGCCAGATTGGCGGACGTTCCGTCCGTTCGCCCGCGAGCGCGCGCAGCAGCAGTTTCTTGGGGGACGATGCCACTTGATGGGCTGCCTTTGTCCAGGGTTGCCGCGCTTCATAACGCATGCCGTCGCGGGCACCTATACCCGGCTCCGGCGCATCGGCGGCGGAACGGCTTCGGCATGATCCGGCGCATCAGGGCAGCAAAGCAGGCCAACGCTGTGGCGTAAGCCGTCTTCTCACTAGTGTCCTGGTTCAGAAGTTCGCCATAGTGGGCGAACCCCTGAACCAAGCCAC
>CAXTXZ010000667.1:0-2378 GCA_964248015.1 uncultured Rhodopila sp.
CTGCGCACCTTCCTGAGCGTGACCCTGCCGCTGTCCATGAGCGGGATCGCCGGCGCCTTCCTGCTGGCGTTCTCGTTGTCGATCAGCGCCTATGCGACGCCGGCGATCCTGGGCAGCCCCGCGACGGCCGTGATGGCCACGCGGATTTTCGAGTTCCTCACCAGCCTGGATGACTGGTCCCTTGGTTCGGCCATGGCGGCGATCCTGATTGCCAGCACCATGCTGATGCTACTCATTGGTTCGGCCCTCGGCGCGCGGCGGCCAAGCCTTTGAGACGGCGCGTCGGGCGGCTGACGCCATGGCATGCGCTGTGCGCGACCGCCGCCGTGACCTACCTGTTTATCCTTGCCCCGATTGTCGTGACTGCCGCCGTGTCGTTCAACGCGGCCAACCAATCGCGTTTCCCTCCGGTGGGCTTTTCGTTGAGCTGGTGGCGGGAGGCGTTCGATCCGCGCTGGTTGCAGCCGCTCGCGTTCAGCCTGGAGCTTGCCGCGGCCTCCGCCGTTGCCGCGACCTCCCTTGGCTTGCCGCTGGCATTCGGGCTGGTGAGGCACCGCTTTCCAGGCCGCCAGTTGATCGCGACGCTCAGCCTGGGGCCGTTGGCGCTGCCGGCGCTGGTGACCGGGATCGCCATCCTGCAGGTGCTCAACCTGGCCGGAGCCGGCGGCCTGTATGGCTTTCCCGCGTTGCTGGTCGGGCATGTCGTGATCTGCCTGCCGTTCACGGTGCGGACCAGCGCGATCAGCCTGCAGGGCATGCCGGCGCGGGTCGAGCAGGCGGCGTTCAGCCTGGGCGCATCGCCCCTGCGCGTGCTGCTGCTGGTGACCCTGCCCCTGATCAAAAGCGGCGTGTTCGCCGGCGCGGTGTTCGCCTTTATCCAGTCGTTCACCGACTACAGCGTTTCCTTGTTCCTGGCCCGTCCGGGGGCCTCGCCTATCAGCGTGACGATCCTGGGGTTCCTGGACTACGGCTTCACCCCGACGCTGGCCGCTGTCGCGGTCATCACGCTGACCGTGCCGCTGGCGCTGATCGGCATTGTGCAGCACTTCTTCCGCATCGGCGACTTCATTTATGGATCAGGCGGCCATGGCTGAACCGGCGGTCGAACTCATTGGCCTCTCGAAGTATTTCGCCGACGTGCCCGCGGTCGATCGGGTTGACCTGACGGTGGCGCCGGGCGAGTTCCTGACGTTGCTGGGGCCGTCCGGATGCGGCAAGACGACGACGTTGAACCTGATCGCCGGCTTCCTGACACCGGATGAGGGCAGTGTCCGCCTTGCCGGCCGGCCTGTTGACCGCTTGCCGTCATTCCGGCGCGACATCGGCATCGTCTTCCAGGATTACGCGCTGTTCCCCCACATGAGCGTCGCGGAGAACGTGGGCTTCGGGCTGCGCATGCGCCGCGTCGGGCGAAGCGAGATCGACCGCCGGGTGGCCGAGGCGCTGGACCTCGTGCATCTGGCGGGCTTCGGCGCGCGCCGTCCGCTGGCCCTGAGCGGCGGTCAGCGGCAGCGTGTCGCGTTGGCCCGCGCGTTGGTCATCAGGCCGACCGTGCTGCTGCTAGACGAGCCACTCAGCAACCTTGACCTCAAGCTGCGGGAGGAGATGCGGCTTGAGATCACCACGCTGCAACGTCGCCTGGGCATCACCATGGTGATGGGGACGCACGACCAGGGCGAGGCCCTGGCGGTGTCGGACCGGATCGCCGTGATGCGCCAGGGACGCATCGAACAGCTTGGCGACGCGCATGCCGTCTACGAAAACCCGGTTAGCCGTTTTGTCGCTGACTTTATTGGCTCGACCAACTTCCTGTCCGGTCAGGCCAGCGACGCGGCGCCGGCAGGTGGTTACTGTGATGTCACGATTGAAGCTGGGGAGGTGCGGTTGCTGGCGCCGCAAGCCCTGCGGGCGGGAGAGGCGGTGCAGGTCGCCGTGCGGCCGGAACGCTTGCGGTTCAACGTTCCGGCCGTGCCCGGCGCGCTCAACCTAGCCGGGACGGTGCTGCGGCATGTCTACCTGGGCAGCCACACCGAAACTCATGTGCGAACGTCCTCGGGCGCGCTGTGCGTCGTGCAGAGCGGCAACGATGGCGCCCTGCGCCTGCCGGAGGTGAATCAGGCCGTGCGTCTCGCGGCGTCGGCCAGTGACTGCCGGGTGTTCGCGGCGCGCGCCTGAGGCAGGCGGTCACGCCGCTTGCGGATAAGGCTAAACCGAAGCCAGGTACTCCGCGAAGTAATCATCCACCGAGATCAGCTTTGACGTCAGCCCGATTTCGTGGGCCATCCGGCAGAACTGCTCCATGGTGGCGCGGTTCGGCTCAAGCCCGTCGGCGTGGTAGTTGCGGCCCATCAGCGCCTCGGTTTCCTCGTTTTCCAGGT
>CAXTXZ010000668.1:0-2370 GCA_964248015.1 uncultured Rhodopila sp.
GCTCTGGTGCGGGCTGTCCAGGCTGAAGGCCGGTATCGCCACGTCGAAGCTTTCGCCCGAGGACGGCACGATCATGTGGTAGGCGCCGACCATGAACCCGGTCGGCGTGTCAAGCGGCGTGCCGGAGGTGTATTCGAAACTCTCCCCAGGCTCCAGCAGCGGCTGCTCGCCCACCACCCCGGCGCCATGCACGTGCTGCGTCCGGCCCCGCGCGTCGGTGATCTGCCAGGTGCGGCGCAGCAACTGCACCGGCACGCCGCCCTGGTTCTCGATCTTCACCTGGTAGGCCCAGACGAAATGGTTTTCCTCCGGCTGCGACTGGTCGGCCAGGAAGAAGGATCGCACCGACACCCGCACGTTGCGGGTGACGCGGCAGTAATCCGTGCGCCCCGCTGGCCGGTTCTGGCCGGGCTGCGCCGTTGGGCGCTTTATCCGGCCGGGTTTCGGGTCTTCAGCCGTCATGCCACGACACTTTCTTGCCTTGCCTCAGCGGGAGCCATGGCGTCAAATCAACGCCGAACCGCGCGGCTTGTCCAGCAGCGCGCGATCGAGGCCTGGCCAGGCGGCCGGTCGGTTCAGTGGCGGACATCCATGCCTGGCGCAACGCCGTGATCCGTATGCAGGTTCCCATCGCCGCAAGGCCCCCGGACGGCGGCAGCCGGACCAAAGGACATAAAGCGGCGGCAGCCGGACCAAAGGACATAAAGCGGCGGCAGCCGGACCAAAGGGCATCCAACGGCGTCAGCCGGACCAGGGAGCCTGTCCGAACGAAGGCCGCCCGCCCCGCGCAAGGCTCAGTCGGCCGCCAGGGCGGCCTTGCCGCCGGCCACGCGATCCAGCGCCTGGCCCAGGTCGTCCATCAGGTCGGCGGCGTCCTCAAGCCCGATCGAAACCCGGATGACGCCGTCAGTGATCCCCAGGCGCGCGCGTTCCGCCTCGCCGATCCGCATGTGCGTGGTTGTCGCCGGATGGGTCGCCAGCGACTTCGAGTCCCCCAGGTTGTTCGACAGGGCGATCAGCCGGAACGCGTTCATCGCCCGGAACGCGCCGTCCTTGCCGCCCTTGGCCTCGAATGTCACGACGGTGCCGCCCGCGCTCATCTGCCGCCGCGCCAGCGCCTGCTGCGGATGGTCCGCCCGCGTCGGGTACCAGACCCGGCTGACCGCCGGATGGCCCGCCAGGAAATCGGCGACCGCGGCGGCGGACCGGCAGGCGGCGTCAACCCGCAGCGCCAGCGTCTCGATGCCCTTCAGCAGCACCCACGCGTTGAACGGCGACAGCGCCGGCCCGGTGTTGCGGATGAACGGCTGCAACGTGTCGTTGACCCATGTCTTGCCGCCCAGCACCGCGCCGCCCAGCACCCTGCCCTGCCCGTCCATGTGCTTGGTGCAGGAATACACCACCACGTCCGCGCCCAGCCGGAGCGGCTGTTGCAGCAGCGGCGTCGCGAACACGTTGTCCACCACCACGATCGCCCCCGCCGCGTGCGCCAGATCAGCGACGGCGGGCAGGTCCACCAGTTCCAGCATCGGATTGGACGGCGATTCCAGCAGCACGAGGTTGGCCGGACGGCGCAACGCCTCTCGCCACTGCCCCAGGTCGGCGCCATCGACGAACTCCGTCTCGATGCCGAACTTCGGCAGCAAGGTCGAGACGATCCAGTGGCACGACCCGAACAGCGCCCGCGCCGCGACAACCCGGTCGCCCGCCTTCAGGTGCGACAGCATCGCGGCGTTCACCGCCGCCATGCCCGTGGCCGTGGTGCGGCAGGCCTCGGCGCCCTCGATCAGGCACAGCCGGTCCTCCAGCATCGTCAGCGTCGGGTTGGCGAAGCGCGAGTACTGGTAGTGCTCGACGGTCCCGGCGAACGTCGCCTCCGCCTGCTCGGCGTCGTCGTACACGTAGCCGGAAGTCAGGAACAGCGCTTCAGCCGTTTCGCCGTGCTGGCTGCGCTGCACGCCGCCATGCACAAGGCGGGTCGCGGGACGCAGGCGGGATGGGTCGAGTGTCATGTTTGCTAGCCCCAGGGCGTTGGTTCCAAAAAGGATGCCCAACCGTGAGGCAGCTAGGGCCTGAAAAGAGACCTGTCGCTGGCCTCTTTAGCGCGCTTGTTTAACCTCGCCGCAAGCCGGCCGGACAAATCCCGAGGGCCGGGCAAACCCGGCCCGCGCGTGATAAGGCTCGGCCCGTGGCTCGTCAATGCCCGCGACGCCAGCTTTGCGGGCAGTCGCCTGAACAGCCGGGCGTTTCTGGCGCGGGCTGAAACCTGATCCGCGAATGAGCTTGCTTCAGGAGGTTTCCCCTGACGCCGTGGCTGACGCTTTGGCCGGTGTCCGGGGATGCTTCGCTTTCGACGCAGAGGGCGCAGAG
>CAXTXZ010000669.1:0-2353 GCA_964248015.1 uncultured Rhodopila sp.
TTGTCGATGTCGGAGACCTGGATGCCGAGCCGGGCGGCGGCGTCGCGGTTGATGGCGACGTTGGCTTGCGGGCCGGCGCGGTCCTGGTCCGAGGTCACGTCGACGATCCCCGGCGTCGCGCGCAGCTTTTCCTCCAGCGCCAGCGACCAGCGCCGCATCTCGTTCAGGTCCTGCGTCACCAGGGCGTACTGGTACTGGGAGCCGCCTTGCCGGCCGCCGCCGCGCAGGTCCTGGGCGGAGTACAGGGAGGTTTGCAGGCCGTCGACGTGGGCGAACTTGGGGCGCAGCCGGTCGATGACATGGTCGGATGAAATCGTCGGGTCTGGGCCTCTTTGGCCCAACGGCTTGAGGCCGATGGTGAGCTGCCCGCGATTGAGCGATTCCCAGCCGGAGGCGACCCCCACGGTGGAGGCGACGCTGGCGATGGCGGGAGCGGTCAGCAGGATGCCCCCCGCCGGCCGCGGGCGGCCCTCCATTGTCCGGAAGGACACGTCGGTGTCGGCCAGGGTCGAGCCCATGATGATGCCGGTGTCCTGCTGCGGCATGAAGCCTTTTTGGACCAGGCCGTACATCCGTATGGTCAAGACGACGATAAGCAGGGTGACCAGCAGCATGAACACACGGTGCGCCAGCGCCCAGTCCAGGGTGCGGGCGTAGAACCGCTCGGTTGCCGTCAGGGCGCGGTCGATGATGCGCCAGACGCATCCGTGCGTGGCGGCAGGTGGTTCCACCGTCATGTAGCGGCCACAGATCATCGGGGTCAGGGTCAGGGAGACGACGGCCGAGACGGCGATGGCCAGGGTCAGGGTCATGGCGAACTCGTGGAACAGCCGCCCGAGCAGGCCGCCCATGAAGATCAGCGGGATGAACACGGCGACCAGGGAGACGCTGATCGACATGACGGTGAAGCCGATCTGCCGCGCGCCGGCGATCGAGGCTTGCAGCGGCGACAAGCCGCGCTCGGTGTGGCGCACGATGTTCTCGATCATGACGATGGCGTCATCGACGACGAAGCCGACCGAGATGGTCAGCGCCATGAGGGAGAAGTTGTCGATCGCGTAGCCCAGGAACCACATGCCGGCGAGGGTGCCGGAGATCGACAGCGGCACGGTCACGGCGGCGGCGAGCGTGGGGACCAGCCGGCGCATGAAGACCAGCACGACCATCAGCACCAGGACGATGGTGATCAGCAGGGTGTACTGCACGTCGTTGACGCTGGCGCGTATCGTCGTGGTGCGGTCGGAGATCACCGAGACCTGGATATCCGGGGGCAGCCAGCGCATGAGCATTGGCAGCAGGGCGCGGATGCCGTCGGCGGTCTGGATGACGTTGGCTCCGGCTTCCTTGGCGATGGTCAGCAGGATGGCGGGCTGCTTGCCGTCCCAGGCGGCCAGCCTTGTGTTGGCGGTGCCGTTGATGACGCTGGCGATGTCGGAAATGCGCAGGATCGCGCCGCTGGCGGTCTTCAGCACCAGGGGGGCGTATTGCGCGGCCTGCGACATCTGGCCGTTGATGCCGATGGTCTCGGCGCGGTCGGCGCCCTGGAAGCCGCCGAGGGGTTCGAGCACGTTGGCGCCGCGTATGGCGGTGTAGACGTCCTGTCCCGACAGGCCGGCGGCGGCGAGGCGCACGGGATCGAGGCGGACGCGCACGGCGGGCTTTTCCGCGCCGTTCACCGTGACCTGGGAGACGCCCGGCGACTGCGACAGGCGCTGCGCCAGGACCGTGTCGGCGGCATCGTAGATCTGCGCGGCCGACAGGGTGGCCGAGGACAGCGCGATCTGCATGACCGGGGCGTCGGCCGGGTTGAACTTGCGGTAGTATGGCCGGGTCGGCAGGTCCGAGGGCAGGTCAACGGTGGCCGCGTTGATCGCCGCCTGGACGTCATGCGCCGCGCCGTTGATGTCCCGGTCGATGTCGAATTGCAGGACGATGCTGGTCGCGCTGGTCGCGGAGGTGGAGGTGATCTCGGTCACGCCGGCGATCTCGCCGAGGCGGCGCTCCAGCGGCGCGGCGATGGAGTTCGCCATGGTTTCCGAGTCCGCGCCGGGACGGGCGGCGAACACCCCGATCGTGGGTATGTCCATGCTGGGGAGGGCGGCGACCGGCAGGAAGCGGTAGGCGACGATGCCGGACAGCATCAGGCCGATCGACAGCAGGATGGTGGCGACGGGGCGCGTGATGAACGGGGTGGAGAAATTCATGCGTTGGGCGCCTCGTGAAAGCAGATCGCCGTAGGGCCGAAAGGTCCGGAGGCGTGAGCCTGCTTGGCAAGCAATGAGCCGTGGCGCGCCATGGCTTGCGGCGATGGATCGGGGGCGTCGGTGACAGGCATGGCTACTCGGCCGGGGAT
>CAXTXZ010000670.1:0-1197 GCA_964248015.1 uncultured Rhodopila sp.
GCGGGGCAGTTCGGTGACGTGGAACGGATCGTCCAGCGAGCCGGCGACCGCGCGCACCAGCGCCTCGGCCCGCTCGCGGATCATGCCGAGGTCGTCGCCGTGCAGCAGGACGACCCGGCAGCGTCCGGGGTCGCGCAGGAAGGCCTGCACCCGCGCCGGGGGGATCTTCAACCGGCCCCCTACCCCGCCGAAGGGTCGGCCGCCCGCTTGCGGAACCAGACGGCGAGCTGCGTCGCGATCTGCTGCGCGACGTTTTCGGCGATGCGCTGGTAGACGACCTCGGTTTCGAGGTCGGAGGCGAAATACTGGCTGCCGAATATGTTGACGCCGTCCATGGCGCGGGCGGCGCCGGTCGTCAGCGTCTTGCGCGGGGCGTCGCGGGTCACCAGCGTCCAGGCAGCCGCTCCCCTGAGGCGTATGCGGGTGGCGAGGGTGCTGGATTCGACCGCGATGCCCTCGCCGGTGACCTGGTAGCTGACTTGCAGGTCATAGGACGCCGGCGTGCCGGAATCGTCGCCGAAATGGTCTTGCAGGGCCTGGCGCAGAAGCTGGCCGGGGCGTTCGGGGATGACGGGGACGTTGACGGCGGCCAGTTCGCGCCGCGCCGGGCCGGGCTTGCCGGAGGCCGTCGGCATGTAGACAGGCTGGAAGCCGCAGCCATCCAGGGAAAGCGCGAGGCCGGACAGCGCGACCGCTTGCAGGAAGGAGCGGCGGGCTCGCGGGGCGGTCATCCGGCGACCACGAAGTTGACGATGCGGTTTGGCACGTGGATGCGCTTGACGACGCGCTTGCCTCCCAGCGCCTTGGCGACGTTTGCATCGGCTTCCGCAGCGGCGATCACGAGGTCGGCGGGGGCGTCGGGGGCGGCCTCGATCGTGCCGCGCAGCTTGCCCATCACCTGCACGGCGATGGTGACGCTGTCCGCCGCCAGCAGGGCGGGATCGGCTGTTGGCCAGGCGAGTTCCGCGAGCAGGTGGCCGTTGCCGGGGAACAGGCGGGCGTGAATTTCCTCGGCCAGGTGCGGCATCATGGGGCTGCTCAGGCGGGCCAGCATCTCGACCGCCTCGCGGCGCGCCCAGGCGAGGCCGGATTCGGGGGGCGCGCGTTCCGCGTCGGTGACGGCGTTGGCGAGTTCGTAGACGCGGGCCACGGCGACGTTGAAAGCAAAGCCCTCCAGGGCCTCGGTCACCGCCGCGA
>CAXTXZ010000670.1:1207-2350 GCA_964248015.1 uncultured Rhodopila sp.
GGCCGGCGGGGCCGAAGGTGTCCGGCATCATTTCCGTGCGAGCGCCGTCCAGCGCCTCGGCGAAGCGGAAGACGCGCTGGGTGAAGCGGAAGGCCCCGGCCACGCCGGCTTCGGTCCACTCCATGTCGCGCTCGGGGGGGTTGTCGGACAGGATGAACCAGCGCGCGGTGTCGGCGCCGTAGCGGGCGATGATCGCGCCGGGGTCGATCGTGTTGCGCCGGGACTTGCTCATGGCCTCGACGCGGCCGACCATGACCGGCTCGCCGGTCTTGCGATGGGTGGCGGAGCCGTCGGGACGCTTTTCGACTTCCTCCGGATAGAGCCAGCGGTTGTCCGCGCCACGGTAGGATTCATGGTTCACCATGCCTTGGGTGAACAGGCCGGCGAACGGCTCCTCGACGGAAAGGTAGCCGGCGTCCTTCATGGCTCGGGTGAAGAAGCGGGCGTAGAGCAGGTGCAGGATCGCGTGCTCGATGCCGCCGATGTACTGATCGACCGGCATCCAGTGATCGACCGCTGGCTTCACCATGGGCACTTCGGCGGTGGGCGAGCAGTAGCGGGCGAAGTACCAGGAACTGTCCACAAAGGTGTCGAACGTGTCGGTTTCCCGCTGGGCGGGCGCGCCGCAGGCGGGACAGGCGACGTGCTTCCAGGTCGGGTGGTGGTCGAGCGGGTTGCCGGGGCGGTCGAAGGTCACGTCTTCGGGCAGGCGGACGGGCAGTTGATCATCGGGAACGGGGACGATGCCGCAGCGGCCGCAGTGGATGACAGGGATCGGGCAACCCCAGTAGCGCTGGCGGGAGACGCCCCAGTCGCGCAGCCTCCAGTTGGTCAGGCCCTGGCCGACGCCTTGCCGTTGCAGCGCGTCGATGGCGGCGCGCTTGGCGGCGGCGACGTCGAGGCCGTTGAGGAAGCCGGAGTTGAAGATGGTTCCGGGGCCGACGTAGGCGTCCTTGCCAAGCGTGAAGGTGGCGGGGTCGGCGGCTGGCGGCAGCACGACGGGAGTGACGTCGAGGTTGTACTTGCGGGCGAAGTCCATGTCGCGCTGGTCGTGGCCGGGGCAGCCGAAGATCGCGCCGGTGCCGTATTCCATCAGCACGAAGTTGGCGATCCAGACCGGGTAGCTCGCATCCGGCAGGAACG
>CAXTXZ010000671.1:0-2333 GCA_964248015.1 uncultured Rhodopila sp.
GGCCCGTCACCCCAGCGCAGCAGGCTGCCAGTCAACCTCAGGCGAACAGGCTCTAATCGCCTCGCTGCGAAGACGGCACAGCAACAGCGTCCCGAGGCCGCCATGCGAAATGATGGCGATGTTGCTGCCATCCGCCGAGACCGCGAGTACCCGGCCAACAGCCTCCACGACCCGGCGTTGGGCGTCGATGGCGCGCTCCCAGCCGCGCACGCTTTCCTCGGGATGCGCGAAAAACAGGTTGGCCACGGTTTCAAATTCGGTCCTCGGCAGATATCCGGTTGCCGAGCGGTCGTTCTCGCCCAGTTCCGCCAACGCGGCGACGGGGAGGCCGAGGTGTCCGGCCAGGATCTCCGCCCCGTCCCGCGCCTTCTGCTCCGTGCTGCACCAGATAGCGCGCACGCTGCCTGCCCAGGACAGCGTGAGGGCGCGTGCCATTCGCTCACGTCCTCGCGGCGACAACGGCCAATCTGGCACCGCCAGCGACGGGTCGATGAGCACGTCGGGATGAGTGACGAAGTAGACCGTTCGCGCCGGAGGAGTCATGAATTGGCCTGGGGTTTGCAGAAAGCGATTTTGTCAGTTTTTCAGCCGCGTCGGGGCATCGCGCACTGTTAGCCGTTTTGCGACAAACCCCTGGCGTGCTTCGACGCCCCATGGGGGACCGACCGGCTTGCGACATCCCTACGTGCTCGGGCCATGGGCTTCCAGGATCAAGCCAACAGGCCGCCGACTTGGCGCAACGTCAGCGGCCTGTCATCGAGCAAGGCCTCGGTGGCGGGTTTTTCCCAGGGTTCCTCCCGCAACGCCAGCGGGTCAACAACCGACAGCCGGTGCGCCAGGACGAACCGGGCGAGCAACGCGCGCCTGGCATCGACACCGGGCTGGCAGCCTTCCCACGCCAGCAGCGCCGCGCTGGACGCATCGTAGAGCGCGGTTGCCGCCTGCCGGGCCAGCGTTTCCTGCCCCTGCCCCGCCACCCGCTCGGCCAGGGCGATGGCGCGATCGAGCGCCGTGGCCAGCGCGGCGCGGAACGATGACGGCAACGCGGATGCACTGGCCAGGCGGTCTTGCAGCATGGAATGCAAGGCGAGATGCGCGCCTTGCCTGCCGACGGCCCGGTTGATGATGTCCAGGGCGTTGATGTTGCTGGTTCCCTCCCACAGCAGGCCGACCTGGGCGTCGCGGACCAGGCGGGGGTTCACCCAGTCCTCGATGTAGCCATTGCCGCCGCGCGCTTCCATCGCGCCGGTCGCGGCCAGGACGTTGTCGCGGCAGGCGCGCAGCTTCAGCAGGCCGGTCAGGATGCGCAGTTCCGGCGCGCCCCGGCCCAGGGAATCGGCGGTGCAGAAGGCCATGGACAGGGCCTGCTCCGCCGGAACCAGCAGCTTCATGAGCTGGCGGCGCATCAGGGGGAAGCTGGCGACGGCCTGGCCGAAGGCTGTCCGGCCACGGGCGGCGGCCAGGGCCTCGTTGACGCAGCGGCGCATCATGGCGGCGGCGCGCACGCCGTGCGACAGGCGCGACAGGTTCACCTGTTCCATCATCTGCTTCAGGCCGGCGTCGGGCTGGCCGACGAGATAGGCTTCCGCGCCCTCCAACCGGATCTCGCCGCTGGCCATGGACCGGGTGCCCAGCTTGTCCTTCAGGCGCACGATCCGGTAGGCGTTGCGCGCGCCATCCCGCGTGCGCCGAGGCAGCGCGAACAGCGCCAGGCCGCGTGTGCCGGCGGCCGCGCTCTCTGGCCGGGCGAGCATCAGCGCGACGTCGGCGTCGGTGTGGGAACAGAACCATTTCTCGCCGTGCAGGCGCCAAGCACCATCCTGCTGGCGCGCCACCGTTTCGATCGCGCCGACATCGGAGCCGCCTGCTTTCTCGGTCATGAACTGCGTGCCTTTCCACAGCGTGGACAGGTCGCCGGACAGCATCCTGGGCAGCAGGTGGTCCTGCAACGCGTTGCCGCCGAACTTGCGGATCAGGTGGATGGAGGTGTCGGTGACGCTGATCGGGCACATCAGGCCGAACTCGGCCTGCACGAACAGGTACTGGAAGGCGTACTTGGCGACGGGCGGCAGGGGACGATCAAGGCCCAAGACGCCGCCTCGGTGCGACATGGCGTGGAACTGGAAGTCGCCGAAGGCGATCTGCTCCATCTCGCGGTAGGCGGGGTGATAGTCGATGCTGTCCTCGTCACGCCCGTAGCGGTCGCGGGGGCGCAGGATGGGCGGGTTGCGGTCGGCGACGCGGGCGAGTTCGTCCAGCCGGCCACCGGCCAGTCGGCCCAGGCGCTGGTAATGCGGGGTCAGGTGGTCCAGCGTGGCCTTGGGAACGTAGAG
>CAXTXZ010000672.1:0-2328 GCA_964248015.1 uncultured Rhodopila sp.
TGTCGCGCAGATGAGCGGCGGCTTGCTCAATGGCGGGCTCATCGGCCGCGATCAGCAAGTCATAGCCGTGCCGCGCGCAGCATTTGGCCAGTTCGTAACCGATGCCAGTGGAGGCCCCGGTTATGATCGCGAGGGAACGGGACTCTGAAGCCATCAAAATTTTTCCTTCTTTGGTTTAAGGTTTTAGGACGACTTTGATGCAGCCGTCCTGTTTGTCGCGGAAGGTCTTGTAAAGGTCGGGGCCTTGTTCCAGCGACGCGCGGTGCGTGATGACAAAGGACGGGTCGATCTCGCCCTTGACGATGCGGTCCATCAGGATCGGCAGGTAGTGCTGCACCGGCGTTTGCGCCATGCGGAACGTCAGGCCGCGATTGATCGCCGAGCCCATCGGGATCTTGTCAACGAAACCGCCATAAACCCCAACAATCGACACCGTGCCGAAGTTGCGGCAGTTGTTGATCGCCTGACGCAGCACATGCGGACGGTCGGTGCCCATGAAGGTCGCGACCTTCACCCGATCAAGCACCGAATCGACTGATCCGGTCGCATCGGCCTCGGTTCCCACCGCGTCGATGCAGGCGTCGGCGCCGCGTCCCGCGGTCAGGTCCTGGATGCGCTCGTAGATGTCCTCCTGCTTGAAGTCCAGCGTCAGGGCGCCCGCCTCACGCGCCATCAGCAGCCGCTCCGGCACCGTGTCGATGGCGATCACCCGCTCCGCGCCCAGCAGGAAGGCGCTGCGGATGGCGAACTGGCCGACCGGGCCGCAGCCCCAGATAGCGATCGTGTCGCCCGGCTGGATGTTGCAGAAATCGGCGGCCATGTAGCCGGTCGGGAAAATGTCCGACAGGAACAGCACCTGTTCGTCCGTCAATCCCTCCGGCACCTTGATCGGTCCGACATCGGCGAACGGCACGCGCAGGTATTCCGCCTGGCCGCCGGCATAGCCGCCCAAAAGATGCGAGTAGCCAAACAGCCCGGCGGGCGAATGCCCCCGAAGCTTTTCCGCCTTCAGCTTGTTGGGGTTCGACCGCTCGCACCCCGAGAAAAAACCGCGCTTGCAGAAGAAGCATTCGCCACAGGCGATCGTGAACGGCACGACGACGCGGTCGCCGACCTTCAGCGCCTTGTTCTCGGAGCCGACCTCGACGACCTCGCCCATGGTTTCATGGCCCAGGATGTCGCCACGTTCCATCGACGGGATCACGCCGTCATAGATGTGAAGGTCTGAGCCGCAAATGGCGCAGGCCGTCACCTTGATGATCGCGTCCCTGGGATGCTGGATCTTCGGGTCCGGCACGGTGTCGCAGCGCATGTCGCTCTTGCCATGCCATGTCAGCGCCTTCATATATTGTTCTCCTGTTCGGACCACTAGCCAATGTCTGGGCCGCGACAGCGTTCCCCCGGAGCGCTCTCATAAACCCGCGATTGCCGAACGTCTCGATTCCGTCCAGAGTTCCCGCATGTGTGGCCGTTACGCCAGCTTTCTTCCTCCGGAGACGATCGCCCGCCTGTTCGGCGCCCGGAATCCATTGCCAAACCTGAGGGCCACCTGGAACATGGCGCCAACGATGCAGGCGCCCGTCGTGCGCCTGCATCCCGACACTCGCGAACGGCACCTTGATGCGCTGGCCTGGGGCTTCGTGCCCGCCTTCGCCAAATCCCTGAAAGACGCCCGCAAGCCGATCAACGCACGGGCGGAAACCGTGACGGCCTCGGGGATGTTCCGCGCCGCCTTCGCCAAGCGCCGATGCATCGTGCCGGCCTCCGCGTTCTATGAATGGCGCGCCGACCCTGGCGGCAAGACCCCCTTCGCCATCGCTCGCGCCGACGGCGAACCCCTGGCGTTCGCCGGCCTCTGGGAAGGCTGGCGCAGCCCGGAGGGCGACATCCTGCGCAGCTTCGCCATCCTGACCACGAGCGCGAACGGGCAGATGTCGGCGCTGCACGAGCGCATGCCGGTGATCCTCGAACAAGCCGACTGGCCCGTCTGGCTGAACGAGAGCGAGGGCGACCCCGTCAGCCTGCTGCGTCCCTCGCCGGACGGCGTGCTGCGATTGTGGCCGGTGGGCAAGCATATCGGCAACGTCCGAAACGATGGGCCAGAGCTGCTCGCGCCGGCGGCATGAACATCTTTGTTTGCAATAATACGCAGAGCCCGGTACGGCGACCAGCCTTGGGGCCGCTTGCGGCATCCAGGACCGCCAGCGTGGAAGATGCCCTGCGAAGCCGCAACGAAACTCAACAGGTCGCGGGCCGTTAAGCATGACGCCCATCGTCCACGAGATGCCGCACAAAGGAGACGCCGCATGCCGGGCCGCCTGGACCAAC
>CAXTXZ010000673.1:0-2320 GCA_964248015.1 uncultured Rhodopila sp.
CCCGCGGCAGACGCACGCCCTGGGTTATTGGCAAAATTATTTGGATCGTTCTTCTTCCCGCTACCAACCTCCTTCTGCGTCACGCCCTTCTTTCCAGCCGCTTTTTCGTTCGAACCGGAGGATGTCTCGTTCTTTGTCGCCATGGTGTTTAACCTCATGTTGCGCTTGGACGAATAATGAACGGAACACTTTGGCCGGAGTTTCCTCCGATGGCGCCTCAGTTGGACAAAAATGCGCCCTGCAAGCGACGGCTTGCATCCCCTGAACAAGCTGCCGCCCCGAGCGTCAGTCAAGCGGCGGAAGTGCCGGCTTGCCTCCGGCATCCGGTAGTTCCACCTCATGCGGACTTGCAAAGGCATGCCGGCCGGTTCCAGGGCAACCCTTCAGCCGGTCTCGCAACCGTCAACACCGACGACGGCATGTATCCGCCTGCATCGCGTTAAGCGTGCATGGCGCGAGGAAGGAGCGAAACATGAACCAGCAGCATGGCATTCCCACCTGGCTTCACGGCTGCATGGACTATGGCGTCGCGGGACTGTTCGCCATCGCCGCCACGTCCCGGTCGCTCTCGCCGCCGGTGCGCCATGCCTTGGCCGTTGTCGGTGCCACTCATGCGAGCTATGCCGCCGTAACCGATTATGAGGCCGGGCTGCGTCCCTGGCTGACCATGCGGCAGCATCTGATGCTTGATGCGCTTGGGGGCCTTGCGCTTTGCGCCGCCGGCCTGGCGATGCGGTGCCAACCAGCCGCCCAGCGGGCGCTGTTGGTGACGTCCGGCCTGGCGGAACTAGGCATCGTCGCATGCAGCAGCGCAAACCCTGTCAGCGGTCCCATGCCCGCCGACGTCACTACGAGCTATCCACCGCTTGATGCCCTCAAGCCAATCGCCGATGACGTGTTCATTGTTGACAGCACGCTTCCCGGCCTGATCGGCAAGGTGCTGCCCATCCGAATGACGGTCATCCGCCTTCCTGACGGCTCCCTTCTGTTGCATTCGCCGACGCGCTTCACGGAGTCGCTGCGCCTGGCGCTGAGGGCTCTCGGGCCTGTGTCCCATATCGTCGCGCCAAACATCGCGCACTGGACCCTGCTCCAGCCATGGCAACGCGCATTTCCCCAGGCAACCACATGGGCGGCGCCGTTGCTGCGGGAGCGGCGCCAGGTGCGCAAAAGCAGCCTGCGGCTGGATCATGACCTGGGAACGCAGGCGCCAGCCGCCTGGGGCGATGCCCTCAGTCTGATCATGGTCGAAGGCGGCCTCGGCTTCCATGAGGCCGTGCTGTTTCACCATCCGTCCCGCACGCTTGTGCTGACCGATTTGATGGTGAACCTGGAAAGGGGCAAGTTGCCGGCCTGGGTGCGTCCGGTGGTGCGCCTTCTGGGCAGCGCCGCGCCAGATGGCATGCCGCCGGCCTATCTGCGGTTCATCGTCCGCCGACGTCTGCGATCAGCCGCCGCCGCCGCCGAAAGGATGCTCGCATTGCAGCCGCAGCGCGTGATTTTCTCACATGGCCGCTGCCTGGAAATGGACGCCACCCAGCATCTGCGCCATTCGTTTCGCTGGCTTCTGGGTTAGCCAGGTGACGCCGGTTCCCGGATTGGCGCCAGTCCAGCCACGGCCTTGCTGTCGGCCTTGCCCAGCGCAAGGGCTAAAGGGCAAGGCCAGCGTATCGACCGTGCTTGATTTCGCACTGGTCATTCACAGTTTTGGTAAGCGTTCAGGCATCCGGCTGCCTTATGCCATGCCTGGCGTGTTTGGGATCGCAACAAGCTTGCTGGCACGGGCCACGGCCGCAGCATAGTCAAATCAGGAAAGGTCAAACGGTGACATCGACAAGCAAAGAACGTGCGGAACGCGAAGCCCACATCAAGAAAATAGAGGCGGATACACGGGCCGAGCGCGCGAAGGCAAGCGAGCGCGAGGGTACCGACCGTGAAGTGGAGAATGAGCTGCAAACTGTCCGTCCCGGCAGTGACGCGCCTTCCTGGGCAGGCATCACGCCCGATGGCAGCGGCTCGGACGGTCAACGCGGATAAGCGCCTCAACCCGCAAAGCCATCAAAGTAGTTGAAGCTGATACGATGCTGTTGTCTTATGTCGGGGCAGGTCATGAAGCAGATGACTGATCCATGATAAGTCCTGGAGCTGCCGGAATGATCGTCGTCACCGCCCGGCAATAGTTGCCATCTTGCGCCGCAAGCGGAAAACCGACTATTCCTGCGGCTCTTTCGCAGGCCCATGCATTGGGTTCATCAAATCTACAAATCTAAGCAGACTCCGCCAGGTTGACCAACGAATGCCGGGTTGCTTCCGTGGCGGC
>CAXTXZ010000674.1:0-1134 GCA_964248015.1 uncultured Rhodopila sp.
GGCCGAACAGCCACTCCTCCACGGCCTTGCGGCGGGAGTTGCTGCCGTGATCGATTGTGTAAGGAGGCTGTGACATGGCTTCCCCGCCGTTTTGTCATGATGCAACATGTCCATCATAGGTTTGGTTGATGCGGCGGGGAAGTTGCCGCGACCAGCTATCGGCCTTCTCGCATGGCAATGCCTTGCGGAGACGCATCCAGCGGCGTCACCTGAAACTGGTGACGCCGCTGGTGAATTGATTCGGCATGCATGCCGCTGCCGGATTTGCTGTTGAAGCAGTGGAGCGCGCTGAGAACCGCGGCGCGCATGAATCAGCCGCCCGTGCTACATCTTGCCCGGGCTGCTGCCCGTCATGCTGCCTGACTTATCCGTGCCCGTCGCGGCGGGGCTGCCGCCGAACGTCTGACCTTTCTGCGCCGCCTGGTAGCTTTGGTCATTCAGCATGTCCACCGCCGTGTTCTGGGCGTTGGCCTGGTTGCGAGGGTGCATCGCGGCGTGCATGCCCATGCCGCCATGGCGGTCCGGGTGGTTCCGCATCATCGCCTGGGTGCTGCCATCGGACGATCCGCCGGTGGCGCGGATGGGTTTGTTCGTTCCCGTGCTTGCGCTGTCGGAGGAGGCGCCGGAACCGCCTGGCATCGCTCCCTGCGTCGCAGGCGCGCCGCCGCCTGTCGCGCTGTTCGACTGCGCCAGCACAGGCGTCGCCGCGAGCAAGGCGACCGCGCAGGCCGCGTGCAATGATCCCAACTTCGCCATCTTCATCTCCTTCATTTCAGAGCCGGATATCGTGCGCCCAGCCTTTTGTCCGACGTGGGTTGCCAGGATAACGCACGCTCATCACTTCCAGTTGCGCATCGGCTTCCAGACCCAGCGATCTTTTTTGGCATTGGTTGCAGTCCTAATTATCTTCATTGTTACATTCCGAAAATCCTATTGAACCAGCGCCATGACACCGGCGCTGCCACTCTACGCCATTGATGGGGAGCAAAGTCGTTTCCGTGCATCTTGCCCACCGCCACGGCACATCCCGAGCTTGTGCCGCTCGTTGCCATGTGGCAGCAGCGCCGGCAGGGCAACCCCTGGTCGTGGCAATGCTGCCAGGCGGCTGGATAACGAGGCATGACCATCCAAGTG
>CAXTXZ010000674.1:1144-2320 GCA_964248015.1 uncultured Rhodopila sp.
TGCCCAGCCTCTTGCCCGACGTGGGTTGCCGGGATAACGCATGCTCATCACTTCCAGTTGCGCATCGGCTTCCAGACCCGGCGATCTTTTTCGGCGCTGGTTGCAGTCTTCATCCCCACGGATACATCCTGGAATCGTACCAAACCAGCATCGCGGAACCAGGGCTGCCGCTCTACGCCATCGACAAGGACAGGGTTGTTTCCGTGCATCTTCATCGCCACGGCACATCCTGAGCTTGTGCCGCCCGTTGCCATGTGGCAGCAGCGCCGGCAGGGCAACACCTGGTTGTGGCAATGCTGCCAGGCGGCTGGATAACGAGGCATGACCATCCAAGTGACAGACACCGTTCTGCGTCCGCCTGTCCCTGTCCCGCCGGATCAGCCGCTGCCGCTATGGGCTTTCCTGCGCGCGGTCAGAACCAACGCGCTGACGATCTGGCCCATGGCAGCCTACCAGCAGGACATCACGAGCCGGAACTTCCTGGGCCGCGCCAACATCCTGCTGAACGCGCCCGACGCCATCCACCACGTGCTGGTGGGCAACCCCGGCAACTACCGCCGCTCGCCGGCGTCAATCCGCATCCTGCGCCCGATCACGGGCGATGGCCTGCTGCTCAGCGAGGGCGACGCCTGGAAACTGCAGCGCCGCACCATCGCGCCGGCGCTGGCGCCCCGTGTCATGCCCATGCTGGCCCGCCATGTCGTCCTGGCGACCAACGCCGCGCTCGCTCGGCTGCACGCCCAGGACGGAGGCTCCATCGACCTGCTGGCCACCATGCAGGCGCTTGCGCTGGACATCGCCGGCCGCTCGATGTTCTCGCTGGAGATGGACCGGCACGGCCCCACCGTCCGCCAGCTCCTGGCCGAGTTCGGCCAGCGCCACGCAAGGCCGGGCCTGCTCGACATGCTGCTGCCGCCCGCCTTCCCGACACCCGGCGACTTTGGCCGCAGGCGCTTCCACCGCCGCTGGATGGGCCTGATTGAAACCATCCTGGCGTCCCGGCTGGCGGAACCGCCGCCCGGCACGCCGCGCGACCTGCTGGACCTGCTGCGCGCCGCGCGCGACCCGGAAACAGGCGCGGCGTTCTCGCCCGCGGAACTGCGCGACCAGGTCGCGACCTTGATCCTGGCCGGGCACGAAACCACTGCGGTGACCTTGTTCTGGGCGGTCATGATG
>CAXTXZ010000675.1:0-2316 GCA_964248015.1 uncultured Rhodopila sp.
ATGACAAAGCTTGCCAGCGTCGCCAGCAGCAAGCCCGTCACGCACGCCTGTCCACCAACAACGAAATATGTCGCCAGCGCCGCCGCCACATGCGGAAAGCCCGGCAGCCAGGGCTGCTCAACAGAACCCGAAACACCCGTCAGGGCACGAACACCACGCATTGATCAATTCTCCGCTTGAGCAGAAAGGTTGTCGTGAAAATCCAGGCCAGCAGTCGTTTCTTTCACGACGCTGGTGCGGATGACGAAGTCGCCAAAAGGTTCGCCGGTGCCGCGGTCGCGCGCGTAAGCCTTGAACAGCGGTGTCAGCAAAGCAACGATTTCGTCGCCATCGACGTCGCGGCGGTACAGCTTGTTCAGCCGAGTGCCTTCGTGCGCGCCGCCAAGATACAGGTTGTAAACCCCCGGCTTCCTGCCAACCAGCCCGATCTCCGAGACATAAGGCCGAGCGCAGCCGTTCGGGCAACCGGTCATGCGGATGGTGATGTCGTCTTCGCGCAGTCCAAAACGATCCAGTTCGTCCTCAAGCCGGGTCACCAGATCGGGCAAATAACGTTCGCTCTCGGCAAGCGCCAGCCCGCAGGTCGGCAGCGCCACGCAGGCCATCGCGTTGCGCCGCAAGCCGCCCACAGGTTGATCGAGGCCATGCGCGGCCAACAGCCTCCCCACCTCTTGCCGATGACTCTGCGGAATGTCCGCGAGGATCAGGTTCTGGTTGGGCGTCATGATGAACCGGCCCACGTCAAGCTCTGCCATCGCGTGCAGCCCGGCCATCATCCGTCCCTTGACGCGGCCGTTCTCGACGAACAGCGTGAAGTGCGAAAGCCCGTCCGCCTCCTCCGCCCAGCCCAGCCGGTCGCCGGTGGAACCGAACCCGTAATCCCGCGCCGGCTCCAGTTTCACCGCGAGCCGCTCGTTGACCAGCGCGACGAAGCGATCCAGCCCCATCGTGTCGATCGTGTACTTAAGCCGCGCATGCTTGCGGTTGGAACGATCGCCGTAGTCGCGTTGCACGGTCACGACCTTCTCCGCCACATCCACCGCGTGTTCCGGCCGGCAGAAGCCGATCACGTCGCCGGTCCGGGGATAGGTCTCAGGCTCGCCGTGGGTCATCCCCATGCCGCCGCCCACCACCACGTCATAGCCGGCGATCCGCCCGTCCTCGACGATCGCGATGAACCCAAGGTCATGCGCGAACACGTCCACGTCGTTGTGCGGAGGCAGCGCCACGGCGATCTTGAACTTGCGCGGCAGGTAGGTGCGCCCCAGGATCGGCTCGTCTTCCACTACCCCGCCGGCAACCTTTTCATCACCGAGCCAGATTTCGTGCCAGGCGCGGGTCTTCGGCAGCAGGTGAATCGAGATGTCACGCGCCAGGTCACTAACCGCCGCATGCAGCTCATGCCGCCAGGGATCGGCCGTCGCGATGACGTTGCGGTTGACATCGCCGCAGGCGGCGATCGTGTCGAGCATGTCGTCGTGCAGCCCCTGCATCAACGGCCGCAGGTTGCCCTTCAGGATGCCGTGGAACTGCACCGTCTCGCGCGTTGTCAGCCGGATCGTGCCGTTCGCCCGCTCCAGCGCCAGCTTCTCGACGCCCAGCCACTGCTTGGGGGTCAGGATGCCCGCCGGCACGCGCATGCGCACCATGAAGCTGAACGCCTTCTCCATCCGCTGCTTGCCGCGTTCGGCCCGCAGGTCGCGGTCGTCCTGCTGGTAAAAGCCGTGGAACTTCGTGATTTGCGTGTCATCATCCGCCAAGGCGCCGGTTTCGACCCGGCCCAGCCCGTCCTCGATGGTGCCGCGCAGGAAGTTGCTGCCCGCCTTGATGCGCTCGTTGGCTGACAGCGCTAGTACATTGTCCATCCGTGAGTTTCCTTAATAGACATCGCGCAAGTAACGGCCGTCACGCCGCATCGCGTCGAGTTCCGCCTTCGCCGCGGCCTCGGTCTGCTGGCCCTGATCGGCCAGGATGCGCAGCAGCATCGCGTGCACATCCTTCGCCATCGCATTGGCGTCGCCGCAGACATAGAAAGCGGCGCCGTCCTTCAGCCACGCGTACAGCTCACGCCGAGCGTCCCACAATGCGTTCTGCACGTAGCGCTTCTCCGGCTGGTCGCGGGAGAACGCGACATCCAGCCGCGTCAGCAGGCTGCTCTTGAGCCAGTCCTGCCAGTCAAGCTGGTACAGGAAGTCGTGCAGGTAGTTGCGGTGGCCAAACACCAGCCAGTTGCGGCCGGCCGCGCCCGTCGCCTCACGCTCCTGAAGGAAACCACGGAACGGCGCGACGCCGGTGCCCGGACCCACCATGATCATG
>CAXTXZ010000676.1:0-2311 GCA_964248015.1 uncultured Rhodopila sp.
GGGCGGTAGCGGGTTCCCTAAATTGAGGATGACAGTTTGCGCTTGCTTCGCTTAGCGGTAATGCTGGCCCGGAATATCCGCTGGCAGGCCGCGTCAGCCTTGGATGGTCAAGGGAGTTCCAGGCGCACCGCCACCGCCGCCGCGGCGATCACGGCGTTGTCGCCGCGTTCGCGGTCGATCACGTCGAGGCCGCCCTTGACGGATCTCACCGTCACGATGCCATGCGGCAGGGTCGCCTTCACGGCCTCGGTGTCAACCTTCTCTGGCTGCTGGGTGCCGATCGTGACCTCGACGAACATCTGTGTCCTGGGGTCGATGCCGAGCGAGCGGATCATGGAGAGGGAGGAGTGGTGCAGGGCGTCCTGCACCGCGCGGATGGCGGCCTTGGTGTAGTCGCCGCCGTGCAGGTC
The DNA here is from genome assembly GCA_964248015.1 of uncultured Rhodopila sp. Classification (GTDB taxonomy): domain Bacteria; phylum Pseudomonadota; class Alphaproteobacteria; order Acetobacterales; family Acetobacteraceae; genus Rhodopila. The sequence continues at coordinate 411 of CAXTXZ010000676.1, forward strand.
GTTGCCGCTGCCAAGTTCGAGGATGACGCGCTTGCGGGCCATGGTGGGTGCCTTTCAGGCTATGTCGAGCCAGACCACGGCGGCGGCGTTGGCGATCAGGGTGGCGTTGGCGCCGTCGTCGTTGACGATCTCCAGGCCACCTTCGGTCACTGTCACCGTGCCGGTGCCGTGCGGCAGGACGGCCAGGACCTGTTGCTTGTCCACCTGTTCAGGGTGGGGCACGCCGATGGTGACCTCGACCCGCATCAGGTCGGTGTCGAGGCCGAGGGCGGCGGCGATGTTGAGGGAATTGTGCCAAAGCGCGTCGCGCAGGGCGCGGACGGCGGCCTTTGTCGGATCGACGCCCCGGATGTCGGTGCCCATGCCGATCTCCAGCACCATGCGTTTCAGCGGCATTGCTTGGTTTCCTTCTGGTGGGGTCAGCATAGGCCGGCAGGAGGCGTTTGCGAATGGGGACGGGGCGTGGGAGAACAGGGGCAGGAACGAGCCAGGAGGACGCAATGGACGTCGGGTTGCAGATGGTCTTCGCCAGCTATGGCTGGACGGATGTCTCGGACAAGCAGGTGTGGGACGAGGAAATCAGGCTGGCGCGGCTGGCGGCTGATTCGGGGTTCGACGCGCTGTGGTCGGTCGAGCATCACTTCAACGACTACTCGTTCTGTCCGGACAACCTGCAACTGATGGCGCACCTCGCGCCGTTGTGCCCGAACGTGGACCTGGGGACGGCGGCGGTGATCCTGCCCTGGAACGATCCGCTGCGGGTGGCGGAACGCGCCGCCGTCGTTGATCTGCTCAGCGGCGGGCGGCTGCGGCTTGGCATGGGGCGTGGGCTGGCTCGGCGGGAGTTCCATGCGTTCCGGGGAACGATGGATGAGTCGCGGGAGCGGTTCGACGAGGCGGCGGCGATGATCGTGGCCGCGCTGCGCACCGGGTTCATCGAGGGCGACGGCAAGTTCTACAAGCAGCCACGGACCGAGATACGGCCTCGGCCGAGCAAGCCGATCGACGGGCGGATTTACGCGGTGGCTTCGTCGGATGATTCGGTGGTCTCGGCGGCGAAGCTGAACGCGCGGATGGTGATGTTCGCCGACCGGCCCTGGCCGATGCGGATGCCGGCGATCCGGAAGCACCGGGAGCTGACGCGGCAGATGCATGGGGGGAAGGAGCTGCCTCCGCTGCTGGCGGACTTCTGCGTCTGCACGCCGACGATGGAGGGGGCTGAAGACAAGGCTCGGCAATACATGGGCAAGTTCGTCGAGAGCAACTTCTTTCACTATGAACTGCTGGGCGAGCATTTCAGCACGGTCAAGGGATACGACGCGTACGCGCAGAAGATCGCGCTGGCGAAGGAGATCGGCATGGATGGGATCGTCTCGGCCTTCATGCAGGCGGCGGTGTGGGGGACGCCGGACCATATCCTGAAGATGTTCGAGGAACGCCGGGCGGTCGTGGGAGAGTTCGAGCTTGCGACGTCGTTCCGGTTTGGCGGGACGCCGTTCGATCTGGCGGAGAGCGGGTTGAAGCTTTATGCGAAGGAGGTGCTGCCGGTGCTGCACGGGTGGAAGAACGAAGCGGCGATGCCCGCTCAGGCGGCGGAGTAGGGGAATGCCGCAGCCCGATCATGTTTCCGCGCTGGGGGTGCCCGATCCGGCGGGCCTTGACGACGACCTGAAGGCTGTTTGGGCGAAGTGCGTGGAGAAGCTTGGCTTCGTGCCGAACGTGTACAACGCCTACAGCCTGCGGCCGCAACGCCTGCGCAACTTCATCGCGATGTACAACGAGATCATGCTGTCGAAGTCCGGCCTGTCGAAGCTGGAGCGGGAGATGGTGGCGGTGGTCGTTTCTTCGGCGAACCGGTGCTATTACTGCCTGGTGGCGCATGGGGCGGCGGTGCGGGCGCT
>CAXTXZ010000677.1:0-2308 GCA_964248015.1 uncultured Rhodopila sp.
TTTGCTGACTGCTTCTGTAAAAAATCTTTCAAGGACAACAGGCGAGTCAGTTTCTCGCTGATGCTAGCAGATGCCTCTGTCTTGTCCGCACGCTCCAAGCCAATCAGATAAAGCCCAAGAGCGACATGATCAAACAGGTCATTACTTGCAACCACTGTATCACTACTAAAGAACCAGACATTGGTGGATGGCATGATGTTGCTGCTACGGCCTGTGGAGCAAGGAATTCCTTTATGGCGAATCTCGGTGGCTTGAATTTTCAGAAGTTTCGTGACGTCGGCAGGCACCAGTGCATCACCCGTCACCCTGAACGTGACAAAGGCTTTCGCCCAGGCGTCAGATTTCATCAAAGATGTTGCCGATTTCGCTGCCATTGACGTCCGCTACTTTCCCGTCGTCATAAATGATAACCTTGTCGGCGCCCCTGAGGTTGCTCACGGCTTTGATCTTGTGAATGGCTTGCCGAAGCTGCCACCGTGCAATCTTCAAAACATCGCTGACGTGCCGCGTTGGTGTTCCGCTTTTATCCCAAATTAACCCTGGCTGCGCGAACCGGGGGACTTCCCACCTAATCTTCCCCCTCCGCACCATTTGTTTCGATAACTTAGCGACGTGCGGAGATGCCAATCAAATTGCAGGGGTCGCTTTGGTCGCTGATCCAGTATCCTGACCAATCCGCGCCACTCTGACAAGGTATCGCCAGCGTCGCCACGCCCGTATTGGCAGTCCAGGTCATGGGATGACGCCGGAGCGGATATCCTTGACTACGTTCACGAAGATGCAGGTTGCGGCGAGGCGGGTCCGAAGCGGCATCTTGCGGAAGGCCAACAGGGTGCCGCTGGCGATGCTGAAATCCTTGCGGCGTGACTCCCCTGGCATCGCAGTTTCCCTCGAACCGGCTATGCTGCACGCTCTTGCAACGGGGAGTGAAGAGCATGGCGACGATCCAGGCGAAATCGGTTCGGCGGCGGGAAGACCCGCGGCTTCTGACGGGCCAAGGCAATTACGTCGCGGATGCCGCGCCGGCGGGGATGGCGGTGGCTGTTTTCCTGCGCTCGCCCCATGCGCATGCCCGGATCGCGCATGTCGATCCCGCGCCGGCGCGGTCGCTGCCGGGGGTGCTGGGGGTGTATGCGGCGTCCGACCTGACGGATGTCGCGCCGATTTCGGGCGGCATCGGCTTTCCCCGGCCGGACGGCGGCCCTGCCCCCAAGATCGCTCGGCCGCTGCTGGCGACCGACCGGGTGCGCTTCGTGGGCGAGCCTGTCGCGATGGTCGTGGCCGAAACCCGCGCGGCGGCGCTGGAGGCGGCCGAGGCAGTCGTCGTTGAGTACGCCAGCCTGCCGGTCGTGACCGAGCCGCTTGCCGCCATGGCGCGGGGCGCGCCGGCGGTTTGGGACGACGTGCCGGATAACATCGGGTTCCTGTGGAAGCGGGGCGACGCCGAGGGGGCCGGCGCGGCGCTCGCGGGATCGGCGCATGTGACCAGCCTGGACTTCGCCGTGTCTCGGGTGACGGCGAACTCGATGGAGCCGCGCGGCGCCTGGGCCTGCGTCGCGGCGGACAACAGGATCGAGATGCATGCCTCGCACCAGTCGCCGTTCGCGCTGCGCAACGGCATGGCGAGCGACAATTTCCATGTGGCGCCGAGCGAGATACGGGTGCTGCCGGGGGATGTCGGCGGCTCGTTCGGGATGAAGTCGGGCGTGCATCTGGAGCCGGTGCTGGTGGCCTGGGCGGCGCGGCGGCTGGGGCGGCCGGTGCGCTGGATCTCGGACCGGACCGAGGGGTTCCTGACCGACGAGCAGGCGCGGGAGATGCGGATCAGCGCCTCGCTGGGCTTGGACGCGGAGGGGCGGTTCACGGCGCTGAGGCTGCGCTGGGATGTCAACCTGGGGGCTTACGTGTCCGGCCGCTCGGGCTGGGGGGTTGGCAACATCGGCGGCATCGCGGGGGTTTACGTCATCCCGTTCATCGCGGCGGAGGTGTGCGGCGTGCTGACGCACACCGTCCCGACGGCGGCGTACCGCGGCGCGGGGCGGCCGGAGGCGACGTATGCGATCGAGCGGCTGATCGACGTCGCGGCGCGGGAGGTCGGGCTGAGCCCTTACGAGCTGCGGCGGCGCAACCTGATCCCGGCCTCGGCGATGCCGTTCAAGACGGCGCTGGTGTTCACGTATGACTGCGGCGAGTTCGAGGGCAACATGGAGCAGGCGGCTGCGCTGGCCGAACTCGATGGCTTTGAGGGGAGGCGCGGGGAGGCGGCGAGCCGGGGGAAGCTGCGCGGCATCGGGCTGTGCAACTGCAT
>CAXTXZ010000678.1:0-2305 GCA_964248015.1 uncultured Rhodopila sp.
CGGGCTTCCTCGACGGCGTACTGGATCAATGGCTTGTCGACGACCGGCAGCATTTCCTTTGCCGTCGCCTTGGTGGCTGGCAGGAAGCGCGTGCCCAATCCGGCGACAGGGAGAACAGCCTTGCGCAGTTTCTTGATCACACGTCGACTCCAAGGTTCTTGGTTGGACGAAGCCATCATAAAGCACTGGCGAAAATAGGGCGGAACGGCGGCATCCAGGGCCATAAATCGCAAGGCGGCCCAACACGATAGGGCGACGGCGGAATAAGTCGGCGGCACACGTTAATCAAGCAAAATGTCCCGCGCCTGGTTGACCCGGCTGGCGAGCCAGTCCGACCCGCCGGCGTCCGGATGCGCGCCCCGCATCAAGCGAATATGCGCTTCCCGGATTTCGCTGTCGGAGGCGCCGGGGCGCAGTCCCAGCACTTCATACGCTTCCTGACGCGACATCGCGCCGCGTGGCCCGCCAGGGCTGCTTGCGCCCCCTGCGCCGCCGATCTTGCGGCCTCGGGCAGCCTGCCAGCGCTGGTACAGCAAAGGGCCGAACAGGGTCAGCGCGCCCAGGAGGATGCCGCCGCGCCCGCTCAGGACCAGCAGCAGCGCCAGGCTCAGCCCGGCGAGCGCCGCGATCCAGACGAACAGGGCCTTGACCGATTGCACCGAGGCGCGTTCGAAGGCGCGCAGGCCGCCCAGCAGGACGAACAGGGCAACCGCGCCCAGCAGAAGCCCGATCATGCCCAGGCCGACAGCATCATGTCAGTCGCATCATGCGGGTTCCTGGGCCGCCACCACCGCCAGCGCGCTCAGGTTGACGATGCCGCGCGCCGTCACGCTTGGCACGACCACGTGGATGGGCTTTGACATGCCCAGCAGGATCGGCCCGATCGGCAGGCCGTCCGCGGCGGCCTTCAGCAGGTTGAAGGCGATGTTGGCCGCATCCAGGGTTGGCATGATCAGCAGGTTGGCGCTGCCGGCCAGGCGGCTGTCGGGCACGGCGCGGTCGCGGATGGCCTGCGCCACGGCGGAGTCGGCGTGCATCTCGCCGTCGATCTCGAGGCCAGGGGCTCGGGCGCGGATCATGCCCAGCGCGTGGCGCATCTTGCGCGCGGAGTCGGTGTCGCTGGCGCCGAAACTGGAATGCGAGACCAACGCCGCCTTTGGCGCCAGGCCGAAGCCACGCACCGCCTCGGCGGCGAGCAGCGTCATTTCGGTGATCTGCTCCGCTGTCGGGTCAACCACCATGTAGGTGTCGCAGATGAAAAGCACGCCGGTTTGCAGGATCAGGCAGGACAGCGCGTAGACGCGTTTGACGTCGGGGCGGCGCGGGATGACCGGCAGGATGTGCTGTATCTGCCGCCACCAGCCGCCCGTGCCGCCGCAGATCGCGGCGTCCGCCTGCCCTGTTTTCAGCAGCATCGCCGCCGCGACGGACGCGCCCGAGAGAAGCTGGCGGGCAGCCGGCTCGGGCGGCGTGCCACGGCGTCCGACGAGCCGCTGGTACTCCGGGACCAGCCCGTCGAAAACGTCGCGGTCAATCGCCGGGTCCAGCACGGCGGCGGTGTCGCCGAGCCGCAGGCGCAGGCCCATTTCCTTGACCTTGGCGGCGATCACGGCGCGGCTGCCCAACAGGATGGGCAGGGCGATCTGGTCATCCGCCAGCGTCTGGGCGGCGCGCAGCACGCGTTCGTCCTCGCCTTCCGCGAAGACCACGCGTTTCGGGTCGCGCATCGCGGCCTCGAAGACCGGACGCATGACGTAGCCGGAGCGGAAGACGAAGCGCTCCAGTTGGCGCTGGTAGGTTTGGAGGTCGGTGATCGGGCGGCGGGCGACGCCGGTTTGCATGGCGGCGCGGGCGACGGCGGGGGCGATCTCCAGGATCAGGCGAGGGTCGAAGGGCTTGGGGATGATGTAGTCGGGGCCGAACACGGGGGCGGCGCCGCCATAAGCCGCGGCGACGACCTCGCTGGCTTCGACGCGGGCAAGCTTGGCGATGGCCTCGACGGCGGCGATCTTCATTTCTTCGTTGATCGTTGTCGCCCAGACGTCCAGCGCGCCGCGGAAGATGAAGGGGAAGCACAGGACGTTGTTGACCTGGTTGGGATAGTCGCTGCGGCCGGTGGCGATGATGGCGTCCGGCCTCGCGGTTGTGACCAGGCCGGGGTCGATCTCCGGTTCGGGATTGGCGAGGGCCAGGATCAGCGGCTTGTCGGCGAGCAGATGCAGCCATTCCGGCTTCAGCACGCGGGGGGCTGACAGGCCCATGAAGATGTCGCAGCCGGGCAAGGCGTCGTGCAGGGTGGCGGCGC
>CAXTXZ010000679.1:0-2300 GCA_964248015.1 uncultured Rhodopila sp.
CAGCCGCAAAACGTGGCGTATATCATTCTCAATCAGCTTCCCGTCGCAATGGTCCTGGCGGTCCTGGCGGTTGGCGCTTACCTGGCGCTGGATCGACGGTCGCCGCCGCGCCTGTCGCTTGAAGCGGGGCTACAGGTCGCCCTGGCGGCATGGGTGACCTGCACCCTGATGTGGGCACAGGTGCCGGAGGCCGCCTGGGCGAAATGGGACTGGGCGTTCAAGACGCTGGTGTTCTCGGCATTCGTGCCATACGTAATCCGCTCGCGTGTGCAGATTGAGGCTTTTGCGCAGGTATACGTATTGTCGCTCACTGCCAACATCATCCCGTATGGCGTGAAGACACTGGTTTCCGGCGGCGGCTACGGTGTTAATCTTGGCTTGCAGGCTGGTAACAGCGGCCTGTCCGAAGGCGGGTTACTCTCGACGTTATGCCTGATGGCGGTGCCGTTGACATTCTTCCTTGCGACACATGGTCAGCTTATCCCCAGACTAAAGTTGCTGCCGTTGATCTACTGGACGATCGCCGCGTTGGCGGTTGCGACCGCGATCGGCACGTATGAACGCAGCGCCCTTCTCGGCCTCATTGTTCTTGGCCTCTGCATGTGGATAAGAACAAAGCATAAATTCGGGTTCGGCCTTGTGATAGGACTCGTGAGCTGCATAGTCATTTACGCGATGTCGGGCTCCTATGCCGACCGGATGGCGACTATAGGAACTTACCAATCAGACAGTTCCGCTTATGTGCGCCTCTTGGTCTGGAAGTGGACGCTCAGTTTTGTCTCGACCCATCCGTTAGGCGGCGGGTTTGTTGCCTACCTTGTCAATCATGTGGAAGTCCCTGGCTCAGGCTCCGAGCCGCCCGTCGTGGAATACGGCAGGGCGTTCCACAGCATCTATTTTGAGATGTTGGGGGAACAGGGATACCCCGGATTTGCCATGTTCCTTGTCATTGCGGTCTCCATGATCCTGAGGCTTAACCGGCTTGCCAAACGGGCACGTCCTCATCCTGAGCTCCAATGGGTCGTCAGCTTGGCCAATGCATTGCAAAGCGGCTTAGCGGTCTTCCTGACCAGCGGCGCCTTTGTCGGGATCGCCTTCCAGCCCATGTTCTGGTACTCCATTTCGCTGGGAATTTCGCTGAACGCCTACATGTGGCGTGTTAAACATGGGCACGGCACGGCCAAGGCGAACTGGCGTTCCTCCAGGGGTGATTTGGCGAACGGGTTGATGGCCCGGGTCGCCTTGCCTAAGCAGGGGGCGCGATAAGCGCATCCGCTTGGGCCATGACCTGTTGATCACGGCCCAACCAGTCGCTTTACTCCAGGTTCGTTGCGAAAAACTCCACTGTCCGTTTCTGCGCCAGCTCATAATCCGGAGCGCTGAAGCTTCCTCGTTCGTCACAGCCGAAACCATGCTGCGCGTCCATGTAAACGTAGACCTCCACCTTCGGTTGAGCCGCCCGCACGGCGTCCACATCGGTCATTGGGATCGACGCGTCCTTCTCGCCAAAGTGCATTTGGACAGGGCAGTGGGGGCTTTCATCCTTCGTGCCGGGGATCCCGCCGCCATACCAGCAGGATGAAGCTGAGAATTTGCTGGTCCGTGTGGCGCCCCACCAGGCGACGGTGCCGCCAAAGCAATAACCGACTATGCCCAGTTTCTTGCCAGCGAGATGATCCGCCGCCGCCTCGATGTCCAGCATCACCTGGGAGTCAGAAAGTTTCATACGAAACTCACGACCCTTGCCGATGTCCTCTTGGGTGTAGCCTAGCTCGACACCTTTCTCCGCGCGATCGAACAGCGCGGGCGCGACCACGGCGTAGCCCAGCTCCGCGAAGCGATCTGCCATGTTGCGGATATGGTGGTTGACGCCAAAAATTTCCTGCACCACGACCACGCCTTTGGTCGCATTCGCTGGCCCCGCGACATAAGCCGAAAAATTGAATCCGTCAGCCGCTTTCAACTGAATCGTCTCGCCCATCTGATCCCTCCCGTAGACGGTGATACCAACAGGCAGCATGGCAAGATTGCCTGATCCGTCAACCGCTCCTGGACGGACTTTGTCGAGATAATCGTCAGACCGGCTCCAGCCAATCATTGTCCGCCGTCAGAAAAAGCATCTTGTCAACAAAGCGGCCGGTGGCGGCGTGTCCGATGAACCGGCGAGCATCCGCGGCATGTGCTTGTTGTGGCGCTGCCCAGCAATGCAGCGAGATTGACGGCGGCGCCACCGCCTTAGCGACCATCGATACGCCCACCACGTTTAGCAGCCCATTCAGAGCCCTCGCCGCGAGAGCAAA
>CAXTXZ010000680.1:0-2299 GCA_964248015.1 uncultured Rhodopila sp.
CGCAGGAAAACCAAAGGCAATGGCTGCGACAATGATTAATCGTGTCGACATACTAATGTCACTTCGACTTCCACCTGACCAGGAAACGGAGGTTAATCCGATGTCGCCTGTTCAGACGAAATCATTTTTTGGCGACAAAGCGATGGTTTCAAGGCCAGTGGCTGGCCGCCGGTTGGCGCCTGTGGCGACCGGTGGAAGCCATGCGCGTCTTTCTTCAAGCAGGTCAATGCAAGCTTACCACGGAACCGGCGTGCCGTCCCAGGCTAAGAAGCTGCCGTTATCCTCCGGTCGCAGGCGATCCATCACCGACAGGAGAGCCTCGGCGGCGGTGGCGGGCGAGAACAGCTTGCCGTCTGGCACCCCAGCCTGGAACGGCTTGCTCAGGTCGGTGTCAACCGTTCCCGGATGCAGCGCCACGCACACGCCAAGAGGATGCGTGCGGCGGTGCTCAAGCGCCAGCGTGCGGACCAGCATGTTCAGCGCGGCCTTGGAGGCGCGGTAGCTGTGCCATCCCCCGAGGTGGTTGTCGCCTATGCTGCCAACCCGCGCGGACAGCGCCGCGAACAGGCTGGGCTTGTCCCTCGGGGTCAGCGGCAGGAAATGCTTGGCGACCAGGGCAGGGCCTGCCGCGTTGATCGCGAAAAGCTCCATCAGTGGCGCGAGCGAGAGGGATTTCAGTGCCTTCTCCGGCGCGACGCCTGGGCCGTGCAGCCGGCCTGTGGCGACGACGATGCGACTGACCGGCCCGGCTTGCGCCAGCAGGGCCGCTGCCTGGACAAGGCTTTCCTCCTGCAACACATCGGCCTTTATCCAGTCCTCGGCTGGGCAGCCTGGCGGGCGGCTGCGCGAGACGGCGAAGACCCGAGGAAAGGATGAGGCCATTCTCAGACGCTCAAGGATGGCGCGCCCCAAGCCGCCGGATGCGCCAACGACCACAGCGGAAGGCCCGGAGCGCGTTGTCATGCGAGCAGCAGCGCCCCACTGACTAGGCCGGCGACAGCGCCCGCAGTCAGCACCGTCCTCAGCCTGCCGTACCAGGACGGCAATCCATCCCCCCGCAGGTCCCAGAGCCAGTGCACGGCAAGCGCCAGCGCCAGGCCGAGCAACCGGAACTGATCAAGGCTGGCTGGCAGCAGCAGAAGGGCCAGCCCCGCCAGCGTCGGCAGCATCGCCAGCGAAACCTCCAGCGTCGGGGGAAAGGGCGCTTTGACCGCCATGCCCCACCGCGCACCGCCCAGGAAGGACAGGATCAGCCCGGCGTAAAGCGCGAGCACCAAAACCGCTGCGGGCCTGGCCTGTGGCAGCAGCCATCCTGCAAGCGGCGGCATCAGGAACGGAATCAGGCCGAGCAGGCCGTAGGCTAGGACAGCCCTGGGGATGGCGGGCGTTGTCACGCCTCGCGCCGGCTGGCGGACAGGACGGGAGAGGGCGGACGAAACCGCAAGAAGATCAGGTAGAGCCGCTCAAGCAGCCGCAGGACGGTTGGGCTTCGCGCCGCCAAGCCGAGTGGGCGAAGCAGCGGGATCACGCGCCACATCGCGGCGAAGGGGGTGGCCCCCGCCACGCGTTGGGGGCTACGCCGGGGCCCCGCCCCCAACTGCGGGGGTAGGGGGGCGGCCCCTGTCACGATCGCTCCGTCTTCCCGTGCGTGCAGACGTTCAAGCAGCAGCCTGCGGTCGAGCGGGCATGCGGTGTAGGCATCCGCGACATCGACGAAGTCGATCGTCCGGCGCCGGTCAAGCCGGCGCATCAATGCGATCTCCCGCATGCAAAGCGGGCAGGAACCGTCAAACCATACCGTCAATGACGCCATGTCAGGCACATGGTGTTGGCGCGGCTGTTAGCAATTGGCTTCTGGCCGCCTACCCGAACCTCAAGCGCTGACCCGCTGCCATGGACGCTCGGCCTGCGGTCGCCCGTGGGGTCGGCAGCGATCTCGCGTTCAAGCAGGACATGGACGAGGTCGCGAAGCGCGCGATGTTCCCGTCCCATTGTCCAGCCGCCGCCTGCGGTTCGTCTGACAAGGGCGAATCGTTGCAATGTCGCCGCGCCTCGGCCCAACCGGATTCCTTCGGCTGCCCAAACGATTGCCCCGGCTTGCATCGATTGGCGTTTGACGCTGGCGCGGCGCATGCCTACAACGACGATCGCAAACGCCGTGTCCGAACTGCCCGTGCAAGCGAGCTTTCGGGGATGTTGCCCCGGCGGAGGGGTGGCCGAGTGGCTGAAGGCGGCGGTTTGCTAAACCGTTGTAGGGGGTCAACCCCTACCGTGAGTTCGAATCTCATCCCCTCCGCCA